>CAJTXV010000080.1 GCA_910584255.1 uncultured Bacilli bacterium | reverse complement strand
CATAAATAATTATCACTTTTTTGTATCTACACACACTATTTGACAATTATCCTTTTTTATTTGGTATTTGGAACGACTGATACACTTCTTGCAATATCTACTAATTCATCCTGACTCATCACATCGGAAACAATATAATAATCGATTCCATTGCTACTCCAAGAAATAGAACTATCTGTTAGAGCACCGACTGTATCAATTAACAGATATGGTTCTCCATAGGTTGGAATAATAGAAAATTCTTCTTCAATGCTTGCTGTTTCTTCTACTAATAGGAATGGTTTTTCTCCATCAAATGTCATGATAATGCGTTCTCCATCCGCTTTGGCAATTTTTTCTTCATTGGTTAGTACCGTTCCTGCTGGTATATATAGTGGATAAATAATATCTTCAATACTTCCTGTTTCTTCACTTGGAGAAGGTGATGGAGTTGGCGTTGGCATTGGAGATGTTGTTGGATTTGGACTTGCTCCTAAGCCATCTGTCGGTGTTGGTGTTGGTGTTGGAGTCGTTGTTGGTCCTTTCTCACTCATAATTTGATTTAAATCAAAAGTAGAACTACTAATATTTGGATTTAAGTCTATTTTGGTAAATGTAATCTTCATTTGCTCCGTTCCCTGCTCATCTACCACTTTTACTTCTTTTAAATTTAAATCTTGATCAATTGTTACTATCTGATTGACTAATTTTCTATTATTTGGGTAATTGACCGTGGACTCAATCATATACTTCTCTGCATTTTCCGTAATGGTTCGGTTATCATCATCTAAAATATCCTCTAGGATAGATTGAATTAAATAGACCTGTGAATTATTATATGGCCATTCACTTTGAAATTTAAAACTTTTATTTAAGGATGGCGTTAGTACATATACTTCATGTTCATTTTTTAAAATAATTTGTTCATGATTATTGGCTTTATTTTTTAAACTAACATTAAATTTATCTTTTTTCTGATAGGATACTTTTACATCATATTGATAAACATCTTCATTATTTAATATTTCTAAATTTCCTTCTAACTGATATGCTTTTAAATCTTTATATTTTTTTTCAAAATCTTTTAAGATGTTTTTCTTTCCACCTCCAAAACATCCTGTTGAAAAAAAGCAAATTCCTATCAGTAATATTAAAATTTTCTTTTTCACTTTTTCACCTCAACTTATCTTTCATTTCATTATATGAAAAAAAAAAGTCTATATTCATGAATAATTTTTTTGTTTTTGCCTATTCTAATATTAGAAATTAATAAAGGAGGAAGAAAATGAAAGCATTACAAAAAGTATGTTTAGTATTTACAATCATTGGTGCATTAAATTGGGGTTTAGTTGGGCTTTTTGACTTCAATTTAGTAGAAACAATGTTTGGAGCAGAAAACGTAATTACTAGAATTGTTTATGTGTTAGTTGGTATTGCTGGTATTATTAATATTAGTTTGCTATTTGAAGACTGGGATGATTAATAAAGTTCTTCACTTCTTGGGTGAAAGAAAAATCACTTTATGAAAAGTGACTTTCAGACTGTTGACAAATAGGTAAAAGAAATTACTTATTTGTCTTTTTTAT
>CAJTXV010000079.1 GCA_910584255.1 uncultured Bacilli bacterium | reverse complement strand
ACGACTTATTGTTTTTTTGTAGAAAAAAGGTGTCACATCAATTGTAACGCTACACTTTTTATATATATAAATGTTTCACATCTATTGTATAACTACAAAAAATATGGTAAAACAATAAATAGTGTATTGATTTTTCTAACCTCTGTAACTATACTAGTAGTTATAATTTGCTTTAAAAAGTATTTTAAAATCAGAAGATAATGAAATCGAAAGAGAGAAAAAATGATGAAAGATATTACCGTAGAAATTCTTACTAAATATAGTGATGAATATAAAGCCAATCCTACGAATAAGGTGATCGAAAATGCAATTAAAAATGTAGGAATTCAAAAAGTCTGTTTAAATCAAGATGTTGTAAATCGTACATATAATGTATTCAATATAGAACTTCCTAAGTCTAAAATCTATAATCAAAAAGAGTCACTAAGATGCTGGATTCATGCAGGCATTAATCTAATCAAAAATAATGTCGCACATAATTTAAATGTAGATGAAAATAAGTATGCATTATCTGTCAATTATTTATCATTTTTAGATAAACTAGAAAAGTCAAATTCCATCTATAATCGAATTATAGAAAAAGAAGACTTTGATTATGAAAAAGAAATTAAAGAACACTATTTACAAGCGGCAGTTTATGAAGGTGGATATTTTGCATATTTTAGATCTTTAGTCAATAAATATGGAATTGTTCCAGAATGTATTATGAAAGACGTAGAAGAAAGTAAGAACTCTTTGACTCTTAGAATCCTTTTTAAAGAAAAAGTCAAGAAAGATATTTTTCGTTTATTGGAATTAAAAAAAGACAAAACAATTGATGAAATTATGATTGAAAAAGAAAAAATGTTAAGCCAAAATTATAACCTTTTGTCAAAATGCTTAGGGGAACTACCATTTGAATTTGATTATGAATATAAAACTAAAGATGGTAAATATGTGAAAATTCAAAATATAACGCCTAAAGAATTTGCAGATAAGTACTTAACTTTGAATTTAAATGATTTTGTAGGAATTGCCAATATCCCTATGTATAATAAAGAATACTACAAACTCTATCGCAAAAAACATATAGAAAATGTATTTGAACATAGTTATGTAGATACATTAAATATGCCAATTGATGTACTAAAAGAGTTAGCAATCAAACAATTAAAGGATGGAATCCCTGTATACTTTGGATGCGATATGAAAAAAATGCGTGACCGAGAACTAGGAATTATGGATAGTGAATTATATAATTATCAAGACGTTTTTTCAATAGATCTATTAACAAAAGAAGAATCCCTCTCCACATATGATATTGATTATCAACACGTAATGCTACTGACAGGCGTTCATGTAGAAAACAATCAACCAATTCGCTGGAAAGTAGAAGATAGTTACGGGGATGAAACGCATCAAGAGGGATATTATATAATGAATGATAACTTCTTTAATGATTTTGTACTAGAAGTAATAATTGATAAACAATATTTAAGTAAAGAAGAACTTAAACTGTTGGAACAAGAAAAAATCGCATTTGATATGGATGAGCCATTTTAGGAAGGCTAACTATTAAAAGTCAATAGTTTTTCTTTCAAAAATTAAAATTGGAAAAG
>CAJTXV010000078.1 GCA_910584255.1 uncultured Bacilli bacterium | reverse complement strand
GCCGAGGAATTTTTAAGAGATTTATATAATACTTAGTTTTGCCTTGAGCATTCCTGGTACACTATAAGTATAAAGTTTAAATAGAAAATATTTGAATTTTATACTTTTTTTCTATATTATTTAGAAGATTGGTCAACGTGAACATTCCAGAACTTAGCGTTCGTAATTGAGGAGAGTTGGTCATCTTCTAAATAGTGCATTCGATTAAGCAAGTTGAAATACTAAAAAGTACTTTCGTGTAAATAGCCAGGATGAAAATATTTAGGAAAGATGATAAGCCAAAATAATAAATAGGAGGTAAAAAATGTATGCAATAGGAATTGACGTTTCTAAGGGGAAAAGTACAGTAGCAATAATATCAACAAATGGAAAAATTTTAGTTAAACCGTTTGAGGTAATTCATAATAATAAAGGAGTAAAAGAGTTTCTAGAACAAATGGAAAAATATCCAAAAGAAGAAGTAAAATTTTTAATGGAAGCAACTAGTCATTATCATTATCCAATACTTCAACCATTAATAGATAAAAATTATTGGGTATGTGTAGAAAATGCATTAACAATAAAAAAATATTGTGATACAGATTTAAGAAAAGTAAAAAATGATAAAAAAGATGCCATAAAGATAGCAAATTATTTAGCTGAAAAATGGTATAAACTTAGAAAGTTTGAAAAACAAGAAAATATTAGGAACGAATTGTTGTTTTTATCAAGAGAATATAGCAAAATTATCAGTGTTAGAACAAAATTAAAAATTCAGTTAGGAGAATTATTAGATAAGACATTTCCAGGAATAAAAACAATAATAAATGCAGAAAACAGATGTGAATTATTGTTAAACATATATGAAAAATACTGGAATCCAAGTTTAGTATTAGAAAAAAAGCAAGATGAATTTGTAGAAGATATTGATAAAATAGCAAAAAAATTAGGACATAAAGTTGGAAAAACTATTGGAATTAGGATATATGAACTTGCACCAACAGTCATAACTTCACGTCCTAACAACTATATAACACAATCAGCCATAACTAATTGCATCCAACTTCTAAGACAAGCAATAGAAGCTAGTACTAGTATTATAACAGAAATGAATAAACTTTCAAGGGAATTAAAAGAATTTGAAGTAGTAAAAGAAATGAAAGGTGTTGGAGAAAAAACATGTTCAAGATTAATAGCAGAAATTGGAGATGTAAGAAGATTTAAAAATGCTAATAGTTTAATAGCATTTTGCGGAATAGATACACCACCATATCAGTCTGGAAGTTTTAGTGCAAGTCAAAGGCATATAACCAAAAGAGGTAATAGAAATCTAAGAAAAGTTGGATATGAAGTAATGAAAAATCTAAAAGCTTCAAAACCACAAAAGGACAATGCTGTGTATGAATATATAGTAAAAAAAGAGAATGAAGGAAAAAATAAAGCAGTAGCAAAAATAGCAGGATTAAATAAATTTTTGAGGATATATTACGCAAGAGTAAAAGAAGTTTATGAATAGAAAGGCAAGTATGCATAAAGCAACAAATAACGCTCTTATTATAGAGTGTTATTTGTTGTATCTAAAAATTGAAGAAAAAAATTTTAATAAATCTATTGACATTGGTTAGCAAGTCTC
>CAJTXV010000077.1 GCA_910584255.1 uncultured Bacilli bacterium | reverse complement strand
ACAGGCCTTATAGGCCTCAAACAAAAACCACTAGTTAAACTAGTGGATTTTTATTCTTGCTAATCATATTTTGGTTGCCATCGAAAAGTAAATAATGCTATAATCTAATTATAGGAGGATTATATGAAAAAGTTTCAATTTGTTTTAATGATAATGATTTTAGTTTCTATGGTTTGTTTCATATCTGGTTGTGGGCAAAAAAGTGATGAAGGAAAGGATTCTAATCAAAAAACAGAAGAAAAATCAGTTGCAAGAACTCTAGCACAACAATTTAAAGAGGAAATAAAAAAAGAGAAGGATATTATGAATGTTGCATCTTCTATTTCTAAGAACAAAGTATTAGAGATTTCAACTGATGTAGTAGCACTTGGAAGTGATGACTATGTGAGTGGATTCCAGACCGAAATTAAAAAATTTAATCAAGCAGTGGCGATTCGTCCAATGATTGGGACTATTCCATTTGTTGCTTATATTTTTGATGTAGATGATGGGGAAACATTTGCTAAGAACTTAAAAGAAAATGCTGATTTGAGATGGAATATTTGTACAGAAGCAGATGAGATGGAAGCAGCAGTTTTTGATCATTACGTATTCTTTGTAATGTCTCCAAAAAACTTTGATCAAGAGTAGAAATTATGCAGAATAAAAAGACAATTATGGCATTTTCTGCTCTTTTGATTTTATTGTTTCATTTATGGATTTTAATAACAAAATCTCAAGTAGAAGTATATTTAAGGCATATGTGTGTCATTGGTGTAGATTTATTTTTCTTTGTTTCAGCGTATTCAATTGCGAAAAGAGACACAATTGTGTATAAGGATTTTTTCATTGATCGAGTAAAAAAAGTGTATTTAAAATTTGTTCTATTTGCTATTATAGCGACATTTTATTTTGGTTGGGATGTAATTCGATTCATTAAAATTATTTTTGGAATTGAGCTTTTTGAAAGAGGTGGTGGTGCCCTTTTGTGGTTTTTACCTGCGATTATGCTTGTGTATTTAATATTGCCATTATATAAAAAGGTAGATTCCATTTATCCAAAATTGACACCTTTTTTAACTGTATCCTCATATCTGGTTTTATCGATTATAATTAGTTCGTTTACTACTTGGAAGAATTTGTTTATTTTAACTAATAGAATACCAATTCTTTTATTTGGTTATTATTTTGCAAAATATAATGTTTTTGAGTTTTTAAATGGTCATAAATTCAGGTATTGGATTACTACCAGTGCTGCTTTAATCTTTGGATTTCTTCTTTCATATTTTGTATATATGAATCACTGGAGTGTTTCTTGGTATCAAGATATATTTTATATTCTATATCTTCCTTTTAGTATTGGTATGGTTCTTTTATTAGATCAGATCAAGGTAAATTTATTGATTGAAAGAATTGGTTCAGTGACACTAGAACTATATGGACTGCAAATGATTTTTGGATTTAAATTAGCCAGTGCCATATTTCAATCTATTCATCGAAAATTATTCAGTAATGTAGTTACAATCGTAATTCTCATTGTGATGGCATTAGTGATACAGTATATATTTAATTTCATAAATAAATTGCATTTAAATTTGAAAGGAAACAGGTATTAAATTGCTTCTTTTTTGTGTGCCAGTCATGGCATATGACTAGGCGGTGAAAGTCCACTATAC
>CAJTXV010000076.1 GCA_910584255.1 uncultured Bacilli bacterium | reverse complement strand
TTGAGTTATTTCTATATAGTATCAAGACAAGAAGAAACTCGTTTTCAACTCGTTTTAAAACCACCAACCAAAACCTTAAAACTCATCGTAATTTCACTTAAGTTTTTCTTAATTATTCCTTCTTTTTCTACGTTACTTAAATTCCACGTTAAAGGCGTCATATCAAGTAATTTATTCAATTCTTCTTTATTTAATTTAACCTTATAACTAATATCTATCATTTCAATTTTATTAAAATTAGCTTCAAATAAATCTATAACATCAGAATTATCATAATCCTTATTTTTATGATTACTAAAGACTATATTCCTTATTTCTTTTAAATAATCACTATTAGGAATTATTTTTATCAATTTCCCCTCTTTATCTAGAACTCTTTTAAACTCATCATAATTAGAAGGGCTAAGCACATTAATTAAAAAGTCTACATTCCCATTCATAACTGGTATATCAGCTAGATCAGCAACCAACCAATTTATATTTTTATATGATTTTGCTGCTTTTTTTACACCTTCTTTTGCAATGTCTATACCTAAGAATTCATTTTCACCAAGAAATGTTTTACTAATTTCATTTAAAATATAACCCTCACCAGTACCAACATCTATCACATTATTTTTAGTTTTAATCTCATATTTTTTAATAATTTCTATGATTTTTGAAATTAATATCGAATACAAATTGCTACTATCATTCAATTCTCTTCTAGCAATAAACAATTTTTTATCGTATTTACTTTTTTTATGCCCTAAAATTAAATTCGAATAACCCTCTTTTGCAATATCAAAAGTATGGTTATTCTCACATGCTAAAGTTTTATAACCTCTCTTTAATTTTTCATCACATATAGAACACTTAAAAAACATATTCACACCTCCAATCAAATAATTATAAATAACAAAGTTGCTTTATTCCAATTGCTTTATTGACGTTGAGCCTCGGAACCCTTAACAATCCCAAAACTTGTCGAATGGTCGGCTTAATAGCTCACGCTATGCCGACATTCGTCTGCAAGTTTAGTTAAGGGTTCTTCTCAACATCAATAAATTTTCTCGGCATAAATGCGTGTTCTTTTCTTGTCTACCGAGTGGACAAAGTAGACCCGTTGTAAATATTATTTGATATCCAAGGGCGCACTTACACACCTAAAAGGTGTCGTGCTAAATTCAAAAACACGTGTGATAATCCAATATACTTATTTTGCATTTTAAAGGGGTATTTAGAGCAAACTCTAAATTTATATAGTTTTATATACGTATAATCATATTCATTTCTTAAAACGCAAATATGAGCAAAATAAGGGTATATCTCTCTGACATTTATCTTGTATTTAAAAAGACATATTACTTACTTGGCTAAAGTCATTTTAAATACAATCATTCGTATTTTTTTAGACGGCCATTTTAAAAGCGCTATAACCCTTTTATATATTTTTCTAATTTGATTGGAACTCTCTAAAATTTATATAACTTAAAAAGTTAAATTGTTTAGCTCATTTTTTGTTCATGACCAGTGGCAAATTTTTTAGACACTGCCCATTTACATGCAAACTTAAAAGTTAACATGAAAACTGGTCAACCATGCCGATTGAACGCTATAGTTCCCGCAGGGGCAAAAAGACATAAAAAAACGCTAGCTTTTAAGCTAACGTTTCAAATCTTTTAAGTAATAATTTTGTTTTTCAAAATTCCAAATTGCCGTAATTGAATGTGCTTTTTCTT
>CAJTXV010000075.1 GCA_910584255.1 uncultured Bacilli bacterium | reverse complement strand
GGGGCTGTAATGAAATGAAATAATTTCATGCAGTCTTTTTCTTTTGATTTTTTTGCTTAGGAAATGGAAATTTTTCGGTTTTTAGATTATTAGGTTTTTTCCAATAATTACTTCTAATTTCTTTACTATCTAATAAAGAAAAAATTTACGAATATTCCTTCCTAAGCACATAAGCATAATTTCACACTTAACTTTTTCCATGCCACTCCGTCTGATTCTAACATATTGCATATTTTGTTTTAATTGTCCAAAAGTACCTTCTACTTGTATGCTTCTATTAACTCTAATTTCAATACCTTTAGGACTTAATAAATTAATTCTTGCCTGTTCTTTAAATAGTTCATAGTCAGGTATTAATTCTATGTGTCTAAAATTTAACTCTTTATTTTTTAGTCTCTTTTTACAAACGTATGAGTAGTTACATTCATTGCATCCAATAAACTCATATAACTTACCATCTTTATTTCTTTGGTGTGTTTTATCAAATGGTATTTCTTTTCCAATACAAGTATTTAAACATAATACACCATCAGAAAAAGTATAAAATAACTGAGGATTTTTACCACTCGCTTCTCCTTCCCATGCTTGAAATTTTACATAATTATCAATATTGTGTTCATACATATATTGATAATTTATATAGATACCATAACCTGCATCTGCACATTCATTTAAAGGATATTTACCATAAAATTTGTAATACAAGTCATTCATAGGAATAAAAGTATAATGATCACTTCTATCTTGAAATACTCCATACATTGTAATTATTCCTGCAGAAACTAGTACTTGTATATTATAACCAGCATGAAAATCGTCACTTAATTTTGAATAATAATCTTCTTTTAATACCATTGCTGTAGCATCTTTATCAGTTTTAAAATAGGATTTTCTATTCTCTCCACATATTGCTTCTTTTTCTTCGTATTCCAGTAACTTTAATAAGTATTGGTGGGCCAGTTTATATTGCTTTTGTTCCTTACTTAATCTTTTTCCTCGACCAATAGGAATAGTATTAATATCAATATTCTTATTTTTAACAAATTCATTTATTATGTCATAAAACTGATGGGATCTTATTAGTTCTTTTTGTAAAGTATTGTATTCCATATTGCTCAACAGTTCTCTTATTTTTTCATCTAGTCTCTTATGAAAAGTTGTAGGTTTCCATACAAATTTATACTTATTAGCATTTGCCTCTATTTTAGTTCCATCTAAATATTGATTTGAAATATCTAAATTAAATTCATCAATTATAGTTTTAGTTATCATTGTAAATATTTCATATTGATAAGGTAAAATATAATTGTTTATGCAATCTTTAATTACATTATGACTTGGTTGTTCTTGTTGCATTAAATATATTACTCTAAAATCATATACACACAATTGTTCAATTTCTCTTAAAGAACTTTTAAAATTTGAAAAGCAATATAATATAGTGGCAACTAAATTAAATGGATTATAACCATTTCTGCCTTTTGGATTTTGCACTTTTTTTATTAAAACATCAATTCCACTTTTATTTAAAATTGATATATATTTGTCTATTTTTTCAAATTCCTCATTACATCTGTTTGAGGGAACTATAAAAAAACATCTATTTATGTTAAAATAGGTCATGTGATACATCTTCTTTCGTCAATTAGAATTGTATCACAAATATGCGTTAGATTATTGTAATCTTTCGCTTTTTTGATTTTTGAATATAAAAAAAAGACTGCATGAAATTATTTCATTTCATTACAGCCCCTTT
>CAJTXV010000074.1 GCA_910584255.1 uncultured Bacilli bacterium | reverse complement strand
CCTCGTATAATATGTTTTGTAAGTCGATTTTTGACTTACAAAACATATATTCTTTCTAGTTAATGTTTATAGTACATTAACAAACTATTTTTTTGGTTATTGATGCTCTAAGTGTTAGAATATTTCTCGAAATATTTTTGACTGAGATCTATTCATTCACTTCCTGTAACCCTTTATGGTGTTTACTAAGAAAGACTGTTTCTCTTCTTATTAGTCATATTTCTTCTAACTCAGATGCTGTTTCTATTATCATTTTAGTTCGCAGTATCAAATCCCTAAAAGATAATATGTATTCTAATAACGAGGTTGTTGTAGGCTAATAAGCTAGAGTATCGAACCAATTATATTTCACAAAAATTTTAATTAGTAAAGGTGGTGATATCTATGACAAATTCTTTATTTATCGGTGTTGATGTTTCTATGCAAACTAATCAATTTTGTGTTCTTAATTTTGATCAACATAAGTTCTTTAATTTGAAATTTGCGAATACTCCAGATGGTTGTGAACAAGCCATTAATAAAATTAAACAAATTAATTATAAATATTTTTTTGATAAAATTATCATTGTTTGTGAAGCTACTGGTATGTATTCTTTTCATCTTGCTTGTTATTTTTCAAGTCATGAGTATTTGAATAATTTTAATACTGAAGTATATTGTATCAACGCTCATGACTCAAAGCAATATAGAAAAAGTTTTGCTGATATTGAGAAAACTGATTCAAGTGATGCTTTTATTCTTGCTGACTTTGCGAGAGTTGGTAGAACAAAAAAATTACATCCTTTTCATGGCTCTCAATATATAGCACTTCAACGTTTAACTAGACAAAGATACCATATTGTTAATAACTTAGTTCGCGAAAAACTTTATGTTATGAACAATATTTACTTATCTTTCTCTGGTCTTATTATCGCTGATAAGAAGTCTCGTCCATTTGTTGATATGTTTGGAGCTACTTCTTGTGCTATTTTCGATAACTTTTCTTCTCCAGATCAAATTGCTGAAACTCCTGTTGAGGAATTGTTAAGTTTAATTTCTACTGTTGGGAAAAACAGAACTAAAAACCCAAATGATAAGGTGGATCTTTTAAACAAAGCTGTTCGTTCTTCTTATCGTTTAGATCAAACTGCTTATGATCCAATTAACATTGCTATTGCATCTTCTTTAAACTCGGTTAGATTTTATCAATCTCAACTAAAAGATATTGATAAAGCTATTCTTAACACTGTTGCTGGGCTTGATTCTAATGCCTATAATGTTTTACTTTCAATTCGTGGCATTGGTAAAGTCTTTGCCGCTGGTATTTTAGCTGAAATTGGTGATATCCATTATTTTAAACATAACTCTAATCTAGCTAAATATGCTGGTCTTTACTGGAATCGTGAACAGTCAGGAAAGTATGAAAAAGAAGATTCTAAATTTTCTCAACACTCAAATAAGTATCTTCGATATTATTTGGTAGAAGCTACTGCTTCTTGTGTCAGAATGAATTTTCCATTTATTAAAGATTTTTATGACATCAAATATAAGGAAGTTACGAAACACCAACATAAACGTGCACTCGTCTTATCTGCTCGTAAGTTAGTTCGATTGATTTTTGGATTACTGCGAAAAAATCAATATTACACTCCGTTAGATTCGAATACTCAATCTTTAATAAACTGAGTTCGTTATAACACGAACTAATGTTTAGTTTTACACTAAACACTTTTTAGCATGGAATAATTTATTTGATAAGGGAGAAATTATTTAAAAACTTCCATATTTTTATCTTGACATATTACCAGATGTCTT
>CAJTXV010000073.1 GCA_910584255.1 uncultured Bacilli bacterium | reverse complement strand
AAAGTTAGGAATTTACATATTAGTCATTTAATTTTGGATAATCTATTACTCTCGTTATATCAATAAGATCTTGAGAGCCCATGTTTTCTTCTGTTATATTTTCCATCTGTTTTAAAATAGCGTTTCTTTTTTCTATTTCTTCATCATTTTTAGGATATAAAATTGATGAACCGTCATTTTCTACAGCATTTTGATTTATCTCTGCAAATGGTTTCATATATTTTTCGTAAGCAATAAAAGCATCTTTAATACTATTGTTCTTCTCTAATTCATCAGCTAAAATATATGCTCCTATCATTGCTAAACTTGAACCTTGTCCTGTTAAGAAGGATGGTGCATGTGCTGCATCTCCAACTAATACTGCTCGATTTTCCGCCCATTGATCCATAATAATTTGAGTTGTCGTATCAAAATATATATCTTCAGTTTGTTCTAATGTTTCTAAAAGATTTGGAGCTATACCACCTACGTCTTTAAATTTATCTTTGACTAATTTTTTGTGACCTTCTATATCTCTATGGTTTACAAAAGGTTCTTCTTCATCACTAAAGATTAAAAACGCATGTACTGATTCTTTGTTTTCAGTAGCATACATGATAGCTGTTCTGCCTGGTTCAGAATAAATCATACCTTCTTTATACATATCTAAATAGTTCTCTACTGTAAATCCAGTAAAACAATGTCCTAAATAATTTGTGAATTGGCTTTCTTCGCCAAATGTTAATTTTCTTGTATTAGAATGTATACCATCTGCTCCAACTACTAAATCATAGCTGCCTTGCTTTCCACTTTCTAATTCAATTTCAACTCCATCATCTAAATGATTCATTGTTTTAATAGAATCATTAAAAATGAGATTTATATCATTTTCTTCAACACATTTATACAAAGCTGTTGTTAAATCACCTCTTGGTATTTCAATATCTTCGTTTGCTTTCATAGTAGCATCTGTAAATTGCGAGATTATACTATTGTCATTATCAAGAATTTTAAATTTCATATTGTTTAAATTTTGAGCTTTTAATTCATCATATATACCCATCATTTTAACGATATTAATGGCACTACCTCTCACATCTATAGGGTAACCTCCACCTCTAATTTTTGATGCTTTTTCAACGATCGTTACCTCAAAACCTTTTTTATTTAGCCAATATGCTGAAGTAAGTCCTGCAATGCTAGCGCCAGAAACTAATATTTTTAATTTTTTCATGTTTCATCATCCTTTATTATTAATTGACACTCAGTGCCACTAATTAAAATATAACTTATTTGGCACTCAGTGTCAAAATAAAAAGATTATGCTATAATGTTGTTAAAAGTTTTGGAGGACAATTAAATGAAAGAAGATACTAGAAAGCAAATACTTGAAATTGCAGATAAATTATTCGAAGAAAACGGATATGATAAAACAAGTATGGATAAAATTGCTAAAGAATCAGGTGTTTCAAGACGTACACTTTTTAGATATTTTGAATCGAAAAGCGAAATTTTGTTTCTAAGCAATAACGATTTATTAAAAAACACTTTAGATGAATTTTTAGATGGAAGTTATACATTGGAAAGTATTACGCAAAAATTAATTAATGTATTAGATAATGCATCACACGAAGATAAAGTGAATTATATGGAATCAATGAAGAGACTTAAAACAGAACCAGATTTCCAATCTCAAATACTATATAAAATATTAAAAATACTACCACAATTTCCTTCAAGCGAGTCAGACTCCTCGGATGTATTAAAAGGTGCACTATTCGGAAATATACTCGTAGCTTGGTCTAAAATCATTGAAAATCCTACAGTTGATTCATTAGATTTAATAAAAGAACAAATAATTGAATTTCAAAAAAGATTTTTAGAAAACTAAATAACCCCAAT
>CAJTXV010000072.1 GCA_910584255.1 uncultured Bacilli bacterium | reverse complement strand
TTCCTGACAGTGCACCATAATAATCCCCTCTTAACAAGGAAATTCCTGCGTTAATCGCTCCACAGACAATGTTGTAGCCTGGAAATTAATAAGATTCACACCAGTTTACAACTTTTTAAAAATTTTACAATTTACTGTTTAAAATATAATAAATACATTTTAACACCTACAAAACATGAAAAAATTGAATATTTATTCAATATAAAACTATGAAAATATAACTTTTACAAAAACTTGTAAACTACTGTAAGATTCATTAAAACGTAAGAAACCAGGGACCTTTGAATAATCAAATCATAAAAAGTTATAAAATGGTGTAAAAACTTTAACTCTCAAGTCTAATTCATATCAAAAAAAATCCAACTGTGCGATTGTATCATAAAAAATAATTCAACTTACTCTTTCATTCGCAAAAATCGTGCTATCACACTTTTTCGCTTGCTAACACAGCCGTTTTTTGCTTATTAAAGAATGGATTGCAACCACACAGATGGAAAATTTTTATTCCTAGACATAAGATTTCTACAACCTCAAAATTCTATTCTAATCCATATATTTCGTAATTACTTTTGCCATCTTTTCCTTTCCATTGATGTCTCCAAGGTCTGGAATATAATTCTCCTGTTAATGCCCATTTCTCAAAGATTTTCGCCGCTAACTCAAAATCATCACAAAGTGAAGAAATCCACACAATATCCTGTCCAAATTCTATACTTTCTTCTTCCTCCTCATTTTCTTTTGCATATTTCTCATTATAATATAAAAATGTATGTTCCACATTATCTATATCTGTAAACGTAATTTCAATGTCCATCCATTTTTTTTCTTGATCATCCTCATCCGATTCCAAACAGAACGAATCTCCTTCCCCTTCTACCGTCATTGCATAGATATCATTAATTCTTTCTTTCACAATTTCCTGTTTGACTTTCATAATTACTTTAGAAGTAATTTGTTCCTTCTCGTAAACTTCCTGCTCTAAATTACTTTCCAAATAATCTAACACAAAACCATTTTTTCTTATAAATTCCATTTTAACCTCCGTTCTATTATTAGTCTCAGCTACATTTATATAAAATGATAAAAACCACTATAAAGATTTAAATAGATATTCATCAGTTTACAACTTTTTAATAGTTTGTTCATTCAAAATATTTCGAGATTAAAGAGCTTCAAAATCTGCATCTATTAAATCAAAAAACCTAGTATTTTTTAGATGTTGAACAATATTATCCATACCCGAACAAGACTCATAAAAAGTTGTAAATTAATGTTATATTTAGCTTATTTATTTTTACATGAATATTTAGGATTATATTTACTTACTTCCCCCTTCTTCCAAGAAATTCCACCTCTATTTTTACAATAAAATTCATTTTTTATTCTCTCAAATACAGATGTAGCATTTCTAATCTGATCATTAACTGTCAATTTTACTACTTCTAACGCTATAGCCATAGTTCGTATATTGTAATCTTGACATTTTCTACAAACCGCTCGTCCTATAACAGTAAGGTCTGCATTTCCTCCTCTTACTCCATTTACATATGCATCATACATAGCTTGTACTTCCGCGTGCATGTTCTTAAGGGTCATTGGAACATTTTTTCCATTTACTCTTGCTGTTAATTCTACAGGGTCTCCTTCAGGCGGATTATTAATAGTAAAATGGCTAAGAGGTGGATTACTGTTATTGTATTTATTAGGGTCACGTGCTAGTTCATTTACACCAAAGTATGTCTTTCCTCCTTGTTGATATACTGCCAAAACTTTAAGGTTTTTAATGTCAACAATACCTGCTTCTCTTATTATCGAGTCTTTATCCTTACCACTTACTTTAACAGCTTCATCCAAAACTTTTTGAGCGTGTTCTTCAGCTTTAGTAATTTTCTTTTTTCCGTTCTGCGAATTTGATGCATTCCCACTCGGATCAACATAATACACTGGATTATTGGCACAATACGCATACAG
>CAJTXV010000071.1 GCA_910584255.1 uncultured Bacilli bacterium | reverse complement strand
TGTTCTTCTTTAGGTAATAAACCTATTATATTTTTTTCTAGTTCAATAGATTTTAATTTGTCTATATTATTAGGTTGATAGTTTTCTATTTCATTAGAAAGTGTGTTGTTAATATTTTTTATTGCATATAATTTAGGAATATCTTTGTCATATAAATTTCGTTCAGTATCTACCAAACCGTTTGACTCTAAAACATTTCTATAAACATCTTCTCTAAAATAACTTTGTCTTTCCCCATTTGAATTTTGATAATCCTTATCAGACTCTAATTCATTTAAACCATCTGAAAGTTCCTTTTCAATTTTATTATAAAGTTGAATTGATTCATTATAGTTTCTATTTAATTGATTCATGATTTTTTTAGCAGCACTTATATTTTCTTCGTCACTTTTATTTATTACATCACTTTCTATTGTAACGTTATAAGGATTATTTGGGTATTTTTTATTAATTTCTATTGCTTCAATTACTTTTGATTCATCAATATTATTTGCCATAAATAATTACCCCTTTTTAAATTTATTAGGTTTATTTGCATTTATATAATCTGCAAATGTTTTAAGTAATTCTTCCGTTTCATCTGGCGTTAATTCTTCTGCTTCAAAATATTTTTCTAACAATGCACCTTTAGTTATTAATCTATGTGCACGTTCTTTTCTATCAATATTTTTTAATCTGTTTTTTTGTAATTGAGTGCGTTCTAATTTTGCTCGTGTTTTTTTTAAGTTATTTAAATCGTCCATAATTATCACTCATTTTGCATGATGTTTTTTGATTGCTGATCTTCTTTAATGTCATTTTGCGTTTTAAAACTATCATTTTCTAAATCATTGTTATTAAACTTTTCGATTACATTATCAATTAAAGTATAAACTTCCTCTGTTGATTCTACTTCATCAATATTTAGTTTTTCTAAGAAGTAAGCACCAAGTTTGTTTGCTAGTTCTTTTTCTTGCTTTTCTTTTTCTTTAGTTAATTCAATAATTTGCTTTTCTAGTTTAGTCAACTTATTAAGATCTGTCTTTTTAATTTTACTCATTTTTAATTCCACCTTTTATTATATTTATTTAACGATAGTATATCATAATATGTTTTATATGTCATCAATTTATGGTATAATTAAACCAGTTCGTAAGACACTGCCCATTTACATGCAAACTTAAAAGTTGGCATATGGGCATAGTTCTAAAGATTATAGTTCCCGCAGGGGCGAAAGGAGGTAAGATCATGACACAAGGTTATTACATGTTGAGAATTAATAATATATCAAGAGCAACAAAAAACATTGTCGCTTGTGCTTCATATCGTTCTGATGAAAAATTATATAGTGAACGTACAGACGAAGAAATTAAATTTAAAAATCATAGTGTTAAACCAGAAAGCATGATTCTTACTCCAGAGAACGCACCAGATTGGGCAAATAATCGTGAACGCTTATGGAATGAAGTAGACAAAGTTGAAAAGCAAAATACAAAAACAGACAACCCTAGATTAGCAAGAGAAGTATTGATTAGTTTGCCTAATGATATAGATAGAGAAGTGCAAACAGAAATGACTAAATCTTTTGTAGAAGATGAATTTGTTTCTAAAGGTATGGTGGCAGATATTTCTATTCATAGGGATGATTCTAATAATCCACATGCTCATATACTTTTAACTCAAAGACCTTTTAAAGAAGATAAAACTTGGGGGAATAAAACAAAAACAAAGACAAGATATGATGAAAATGGTCAACCAATATTAAATAAAAATGGTAATAAAGTTAGACAACAAGTAAGATTTGGTGAAATTGATTATAATCATATTCGTAAAAGTTGGGAAAATAAATTAAATTTTTATGCTGAACGTGAACAAAGTGAAAGGTCTTATGATAGTCGTTCTTTTGAAAATCAAGGTAAAGAAAAATTAGCACTCGTTCCACTATCAAGAGAAGAATATAGAATTGAAAACAAAGAAAAAAAGCGTTGTGAAAAATTAGGTATTAAATACCAGCCTATTACTTATTACGGTAAAATCAATCAAGAAATTAGAGAATTTAATCAAGGTATTACAAAAGATTTAAGTATAAATGAAGCTCAAAAAGAAAACGTAAGAGCCTTTAATAATCTAGTAGAAAAGCACAAAACAAATACTAACAATGAATCATATCAGTTATTAGCAAAAAGATATAAAC
>CAJTXV010000070.1 GCA_910584255.1 uncultured Bacilli bacterium | reverse complement strand
AGCTCGGATTTACGGAGGTGATTATTATATAAATGTAGCAGTAGTAATAAAGAATAAATCTGTAGACTCTTATGATCAAAGAGTTGTTCATTATGCATAGCAGATCGCCTCCAAAAATAAATATTAAGTTATTATAAAAAAGTTAACAAATGAAATTATATAATAATTTTAGTAATTTTGGCAATATTGCTTCAAAGTTGCGCACGATCAAGGATTGTTTGTTAAAAAAATATTTCATCCTATAATTTTATAGTTATTTTTTGATAACTAATAATGAAACAAGAAATTTTTTTTATTTATATAAATTGGCGTTTTTTTAGCTTGATTTGATTTTAAACGGGGGATGAACTATCGAAAATGAACAGTTTTGAACGGTGGAGCTAAATTTTTGAGTAAAGAAAAGGTTTGATCTTTAAGGAAAAACACGTTTTTTTGAGATCAAATAAAAACAAAGAATATTTTTAGGCGGTGTTATGGCGTAGATTATTACTTGTAAGGCATGAGAGTGTCTGGCTGATTTGATAATTTACGTTAACTATTGTACGTTTAATTGTTATTGCATGGTGCAAGTATCAATGTATATCCTCATAAAGACGGTGATAGTTGGCTAAATCCAAATTGCTAAACCGTTATCTAACATGGGGGCAAGCAATGACTAAGAATAAAACTTTGGTACTAGGCATTTGTGGACCAGTAGGTGTTGGCAAAACTTTATTGATCCAACGTATCCAAGCGATGCTTAGTGAGCGCTATTCGCTAGCCACGTTAAGTGATGGTATTTTTACAGTAAAGGACCTAAATTACGTCCCACCTTTAATGACGCCTAGCTGGAAATCCCGTGACTTTAGTCATGGGATGGATAGGCCACTATTGAGAGGCTGTGACATAAGTCTCTATCTTTAAAGAAGACCATTCGAATTTTTTGAAAATTTTGAAAAATTCGGATGGTCTTCTTTTTGTTTTTATTATTTGGTGATATTTTTGAACTACTAGTGGACATTTTCCACATGTTCAATGCCATTAACGCTATTCCCATTTGTCGATTTACCTTTTTCTTACTTCGTACGGTAAATCGAGTAAAACCCAAATAAGCCTTCAAATTACCGAAAATAGGTTCGATCTCATACTTTCTTCTACGATAGATCTTATTTTTTTCAGTATTTGAAAGGTTTGTTTTTACTTTCCCCTTGAAATATTCCCATTGTGGATTGATATAGATCTTTCTGACATTTCCTTTTTTGGTCAATGCATTTGGATTTTCTTTACGATCTTCATCGAATTTTTCAGCTTCATATACTTTAAAATTTCGTTTATAACCATATGTATCATGGCGATATGCATAGCGTTTAAAGTTAAAACGAACATTCTTTGGATCTATATAGTAATCATCTTCAGCGTTATAATGCCAATTCATCACTTTGCGCTCATCTGATCTCCAACGTTTGGTTTCTTCCTTTAACATCGTATTATATGGAATAAGGTAATCAAACACTCCGAATTTATCTTCGATAAATTCATAGTTAGGTTCAGATCCATAACCAGCATCAGCAACTATCGGACCTTGGATAACATCTGCATCCATCTTTTCTAAAAATGGGATCAAAGTACGCATATCAGTTGGATTAGGTGCGAGGGTGTAGTCCAAAGCAAATTGATTATTAGCAGCGACTTGGAGATTATAGCCAGGTTTGGTTTGACCATTTTTCATTGGATCTTCTTTCATACGCATAAAAGTGGCGTCATTATCAGTTTTAGAATAGCTGTTTCGCTCGCCAACGATGGCAAACTGTTCAGCATATTTAGAGTTTTTCTGTTTACGCTCGCGTGTTTGTTTTAAGTATTTCTTGGCCGTCCGTCGTTCCTGCTTCGCAGGATTAGGGGAGATCTTCTTAGTCTCTTCGACCTTTTCATTCAAATATTCAATTCGTTGTTCCAATCGGGCACATATCTCATCAAGTTGATCAACAGTCAGATCATCAGCAAAATCAATATTGACGATCGATTCTTTGATCTCTTTCAATAACTTTTTAGCTTTTTGTCGATTTAAATCATCATAGCGAATAGTATTTTTCTTCCAAACAAACGAGTATTTATTTGCGTTAGCAAGAATCTTAGTACCATCAATAAACACAGCCTCATCAATGAGCCCATTTTTTCGCAAATATTCTCTAAATTCAGAAAACGAACTTTTTAGCATCATCTCAATAGTATCAGAGACAACAAAGCGAGCAATAGTACGATA
>CAJTXV010000069.1 GCA_910584255.1 uncultured Bacilli bacterium | reverse complement strand
GTAAGCACGTAATAATAACACGGATACAAAAATAGCTACCAATCCTGTAAACTAAAAGTACAGAGTTGGTAGCTTTTATCTTATATTGTTACTGACAAATCTCTTGGACTGTTTTCGCCCATGGCAAAAAGTCCACCAATACGCCTGGATTTCGTATGAAGTCCGTATTAGGTAGTTTTTGAAAAAGATAAGTGAGATATTTGGATGGATTTAGACTGTTTGCCTTGGCTGTCTCCAGGATTGTGTATGCCATCGCATTAGCAGTCGCACCCTTCATACTGGTTGAAAAAAGGTAGTTTTTACGACCAATCGCGATGGGGCGAATCGCTTGTTCAGCTAGATTATTCGAGGCTTCAAGATTTCCATCATCTAAAAAGCGCAAAAGCTCTACCTTTTGATTGAGGGCATACATCACCGCTGTTTGAAGTTTTCCTTTCATCACATAGAAGGATTCGAGCCACTTGAAAAATTCTTCGATGACTGGTTTGATGATCAGTTGGCGCTGTTTTTGACGTTGCTCAGGAGATAAATCTTTAATCGTCTTTTCAAAACGAAAGATTTGATCGCAGTATTCGACTGCCTTTTTTGCCTTACCGTTATTTCCAGGTATCTCAAAAAACTTTCTTCTGACATGAGCCCAACATCCAACTAATTTCACGTTGGGAATATTTTTATAGCCGGAGTACCCATCACAGTGAAGATAACCTTTAAATCCTTCTAAGATAGTGGTTGCCACCGCGCGTTCACGTGTTAGATCAGCGTGGTAATAAGCTACAGGATGTTGGGCATTTTTGATGGTTCTAAATAACCAAATCCTTGATTGAGAGGTGGCAGGTTTTCCATCCGCTCGATTTAAAATTTGATACGGTGTTTCATCTGCGTGTAAAACGGTCTGTTGAACTAGTTCATCTCTCAATCGCTCATAAATCGGAAGTAACCAATCATAAGAGGTAGTGATTATCCAATTTGAGAGCGTCTTATCACTCACACTTAATCCATAGCGTGCCCATTCTGATACTTGTCGATAACAAGGAATACTTAAGACGTATTTTTGATGAAAAACTTCAGCTAACATACTCGCTCCGGCAAAGCTTCTTTGAATCGGAGCTTTTGGAGTTTCGGCACAACGAATCGGTTTAGCTTCGATCGATGCATCATGACAATCACATGCATACGCGTAGCTAATGTATCGCTTTTTATATAATCGGGCTGGAACGAAACAAACTTCGTCACGAATGATCTTTTTTCCTATCTGTTTCATTTCGTTTCCACAATTTGTACATAAGCAGTCTTCTCCATGTAATTGACAATGGATTTCCTCAATTGGTAAGTCCTTGATTAATTCTGCCTTCCTTCCCTTTTGTTTTTTACGTCGATAGGTTATTTCTTCGACGGTTTGGTCTTCAGTTGTCTCTGTCTCTTCAAAAAATTATCTGGATTAAATAATGAAATTTGGCCGTCGGCTACTTTAGTCTTTTCACTCGAAGATCCAAATAGCTTTTTATTTAGGTACTGAATTTGTTCAGTTAGTTGGCGAACTTGTTCCAGAAGTGCCTTATTTTGTTCCATTAATTGTTGTTCAAGTTCTGTCATCAAATTCACCTGCTTTCAAAAAGGTTTCGTGTTAAGATTAGTATACCTAATCTTATAACTTATGAAAATAGAAATAAGAGATTTTTGTCGAAAATCCCTTATTTCTATTAGTATAAACATCCTGTTTTAGCAGGTTTAATGGCTTTGGGTTGTTGAATGGATAACCCCTCTAATAACCAACGGAGTTCTTGGGCCGTTAATTTCTTAACTTCATCTTGATCTTTAGGCCATTGTAAATTTCCATTTTCAATTCGTTTGTACAATAACATAAATCCATCACGATCCCAGTACAAAGCTTTATATCGATCCTTTTTTCTTCCACAAAACAAGAAGATAGCATCATTAAATAAATCTAAGTTGTATTTATCCGAGACGACACTAGCTAAACCGTCAATCCCACAACGCATATCAGTATGGCCACAAACGATAAAGATATTTTGAACCGTAGTAAAATCAACGAGCATACTTAGACATCTCCGCTAGAACAGTATGTAAGATATATTTGTTCACACCATTGTAAAACGTGACTTCAGCATCCTTAATTTTAAAGTGACAAACAGGTGTATTTTTATTAGTCTCAGATACTGAATGAGACTTTAAATTAGAGTCACTCAATGCGACTGGAACTATAATAGGATTTTCTTTCATAAAAAATAGACCTCCTTTACTTTGATAGCTACAGTATAGCTCAAAGTTGAAGGTCATAATAGACATGTTTATATTACGTGCTTAC
>CAJTXV010000068.1 GCA_910584255.1 uncultured Bacilli bacterium | reverse complement strand
CACCATATTTTTTACTACCTCCAATTAGGAGTAAACGACCATAATTTCCTTTATGGGTAGCACTTTTTCTTTTCTTTATTACTCTAGATATTAATTCTTGTGAAATAGATTTCATTTTGTCCTATCCAAAAAAGCTCATCTAATCGATGAGCTTTACTTTAAATACTGTCATTATTTTCTTTTTCTGCAAGTTGCACTGCATATTTAGTTAATTTATCTGCAGCTACTTCACGTGCATCAGTTTGAACACTTAAAGCATAATGTTCTAAATTATCTCTAAGCTCTTGTGAAATTGTATTTTCGTATTTTCCTAATTCACTATCACTAAATGGCTTAAGAAAATCAGTTATATTGTTAAATAAAC
The DNA here is from genome assembly GCA_910584255.1 of uncultured Bacilli bacterium. Lineage (GTDB taxonomy): Bacteria > Bacillota_I > Bacilli_A > RF39 > UBA660 > Alloscybalousia. The sequence continues at coordinate 2,130 of CAJTXV010000068.1, read as the reverse complement.
GCTCCATTGCATAACGCAATTTTTTATCATCAACACGTTTACTTGATGCAATCTGTTTTTTAATTCTTTCAAGGCTATGAATAGTATGTGGTAATAAAATATATTCATTTTTTCGTCTTTGCCAGATGATTACACCATTGGTTTCAATATCATTTAAATTATTTTGTACTTCATCTAAATTACTATCTGGACCAAAAGAATAACTCAAAGAATTATCATCTAGGTAAGCTGCATAGTTATCATGCTTATCGTCCACATCCCCGTCGTAATTATCCAAAAAGTTACGGGCTGCATTAATATCATGTTGAATTTCTCTCTTTTGTGCTACGCTCAAGTATTCTGGATCATAATCTTGATAAAGATGAGTACCCTCTTCAAACTGAACTAATAATTGCTCATTCTGCGCATCCTTTAATATCTTGTCAATTTTTTTATAGGTATCAGTTCCTAAATAAAAATCTTTCTCATCAATATCAAAATTGAAATCATTGTAACAAGTATCACGGAATCCTAATAAAGTCATATATGTATCTTTTTTCAATTTTGTCCACCTCTTTCAATCGTTATTTTACTCTTTTTCTAGATAAGCAGGTAGTTTTTAATTCAAGATAGATTTTTATAACTTAACCTATTTATTGCGTTGTTCATCTAAAATTCTTTTAAAGTTTGATAATTGATTTTTTCTTTGTTCACTAAAAGCTGCTGTTCCTGAATTCACATAGGCTTTAAAAAGTTTTCTTATTATTGGTTCCCAAACATTCTTTTGGGTAGAACTATTTTTTATCAAACGAGTAGCTAATTTATATGTCGTCTTAGGCGTTAACAGTTTCCTGAAATAAATTTGATTAGTGTCACTCACCATTAGATATAGCATTTCAATAAAATCTTTTCTTTCCGTATCGTTTGTATTTTTTAGCCATTCAGCAATTGCCTTCCATGAAACTTCAGATGTGCTATCTAATTGCTTTACGGTTGCAAATCGATCATCAATAACGTGCCAAGTAAACATATCATGCTGGAGCAAACTATTTCCAGAAGCTGCCACAACAGTACAATAATCTTTTTCTCCAATCAGATCATCTTGTAATATCCCAATCAATGAGCCTTGCGGAATATATTTATGAATCTTACCCTTTAATTTTAAGAATCTATTCTTTAATCGTTCTTGATTATGAAAACCTGGTCCATCAAAACAGTCGATTCTAGCAATATGTGACAGGTCGGATTCTTTTAGGTTCAATGCAACGGCAAAAGCTAAATTTCCGCCCTTTGAATGCCCACCAAGATAAAATTTTCCTGAAAACAAATTTTTGATTTTTCGATAATAAGAACGAGCAAAATAATGGGCTGGTACCCAATCATTAAAAGACATATTAAAATTTTCTTTCCAACCGATGGTAGTAGCCGTTGTTCCCCGATATGCAATATAGTATTGATCTTCTGCAATACAAAATGTGACAGCATTAAATTGCATTTGTGTTTTTGTATCTACTTTACTAACCACATTGCGCCAACATAGTTTTTTAAAGCGGGGGTTTTGTAGCATAATCTTGATTAACTTTTCAGTATTCTTTCCACCAAGATTTCCCTGAGTTAAAGTCTTAATCTCTTCATCAGAAGCCAAACTTTGTAAACTATGATGCTGAGGAAGAGTATCAAAATTACAATACGCTAATTGAGAAAAAATCATGCTATCTACTTCGTTTAAGGGAAATTCATTAAAATTTCGCTTCTCTTTTGCAGCATATACAAGCATATTATCCACTTTTTCTTCCTCACTTTCTCGGAAATATTATATAATAGACTTCCTTGGCAGGGGCAAAAAAGGAAACTTAGGTAAGTATCTTACTCAAGTTTCCTTTTTCTCTTTTAAACTCTAATATGTAATTTTTCTAAGACCCTATCAACTTTTGGTCCAATAATCTTTTGAGCTAAACCAAATTTTACTGTTAAAAATGCATAGAGTAGGCCGCCAATAACTACCGCAAGTGTAACAAGAACAAATGAGGTTGGCCTACGTTCAGGTGAAATGATTTTTCCACCGAAATTAACTACTCCGGTAACTATCACAAACATCGCCATTGAAAAAATTGCAATTCCAATAAACCGTCTTGATGTACGACTACTATT
>CAJTXV010000067.1 GCA_910584255.1 uncultured Bacilli bacterium | reverse complement strand
ATTTTGATTATATCTCATTAGCCACTCCCGTTACAACTTTAGTATAGCACTTCAATTTTAGTGGCTGATACGGTCCAGCCGTCTATGGAGGTGCACGGGCAATATAAAACCGCTTGCCTGCTGAGCGGATACATGGTATGATTTTGTCCATAGCAGTAGTGATGATTCCTATACGTATAAGGTTTGTTGGTTTATGGTGAATTAACAATACCTTATTCAGGGCTCATTTACTACTGCTTTTTTATGAAAAAGAAAAATCGCTATGCGTAACCTTGGCAGGCCATCGCGCAGCGATTTTGTTCAAGAATAGTTATCACGACTTTTAAGTTATTCCGACTTTCAGGAAGAAAGCTGATAAAACCAATATTTTTCGTCAAAAAAATCGGGATAACTTTTCTGAAAAACAGTCAATCTTATGGCATTGTAATACGGTTGCTCTGCTGAAAAAATTCAGCATTTATAAGGCTTTACGCTTGAAAGTCGTGATAACTATTTTTCTGCCGATATCGGTAGAACTATTTTGGTCTTACCCTTCAAAGAAAGCAGAATAATGAAAAGTAATGACAACTTTTTTGCAAAAAGTAATTGTTGACAATATAAAGAATATAGTATAGAATGTGCTTAAACAATAAGGACAATTTTTGTATACAAAGCAATACAATTTGGGAAGGAACAATTTTTGTGGACATTATTATTAGTAGCAACACAAATAAGCCGATTTATGAGCAAATTTCAACGCAAATAAAAGCTATGATAATGAACGGAGAATTGAAGGCAGGAGATGCTATTCCACCAATGCGTGCAATGGCTAAATCACTTCGAGTAAGTGTTATCACTGTTCAACATGCGTATGAAGATTTGCAACGTGAAGGGTTTATAGAAACGATTATTGGGAGAGGGAGTTTTATAGCATCCTATGACATAAAGAAAATTAGGAAAGAAAACTTGAAAAAGATAGAGAAAATGATTCAAGAGGTAGTGGAAGTTGGGAAAAATAATGGAATACCGATTGAAAAATTGCATGACTTATTAAATATATATTATGGAGAGTAAATTTATGAATAGTAAAGAAAAAAGTATATTAGAAGTGAGAAATCTAAAAAAGACTTTTTCTAAAAGTGGATTTTCTTTAGATGAGGTATCATTTTCGTTGCCTTGTGGTTCGATAATGGGATTTGTAGGAGAAAATGGAGCCGGAAAGACAACAACAATTGGATGTATTTTAGGTACGTTAAAAAAGGATGGAGGTACTATAAAATTATTTGGAAAAGAAATAAGTGGAGATGATATTGGAACAGATATAAAGGAACAGTTAGGAGTAGCTTATGATGCGAGTAATTTTTCGGGAGATTTAACACCTCAAAGAATTTCAAAAATAATGAGAGGTATTTATAAGCAATGGGATAATGATGTTTTTACACATTACTTAGAAAAATTACATTTGCCACAAAAACAAAAAGTATCGACATTTTCGAAAGGGATGACAATGAAATTAGCATTTGCGGTGGCTGTATCACATTCTCCTAAATTGTTAATCCTTGATGAAGTTACAAGTGGTTTAGATCCAATTGCTCGTGATGAAATGTTAGATATGTTTTTAGATTTTGTTCAAGATGAAACCAGATCAATTTTTATTTCTTCACATATAACAAGTGACCTTGAAAAAATAGCAGATTACATTACTTTTATTCACAACGGTAGAGTATTGCTATCGGTATCTACGGATGATTTGTTATATAAATATGGTATTGTGAGGTGCAAAACAAAACAATTTGCGCAGATAGATAAAGAAGATATTGTTTCGTATATAAAAAAGGATTATCAAGTAGATGTACTTGTTTCTGATATAGAGTATATTAAGCAGAAATATAATGGACTAATAATTGATAATGCAACTATTGATAATATTTTATTATTATTAGTAAAGGGGAGCAGGTGAATATGAAAGGGTTATTTTTGGATTCTATATATAAAACAATGGATAGTATAAAACTATTAATTTTGGTTCTTTTTGTTATTGGAGTTGGAATAATAGGATTTGTAGATAGTCAATTTATTCTTCAGGCATTTATTAGTTCTATTTTTTTAAGTATATCTGTTAGTGCGCTGATTAGCGTTCGTAAAGATATAAGTTCAAAGTGGTATAAATATGAAATTTCTTTGCCTGTAGATAGAAAAGTAATTGTAGAAAGTAAGTTTTTAGCTTTTTTATTTTGGTTGGTTGTTTCAATAGTGTTAGCAGTCGGATTTACGGGAATTGTTGTTTTTTTTAAAGGATATCAATATTTTGATTTTGGGATGCGTGATATTTTAACATTGTTTTTCCTGGATGTTTCATTTTCTCTTTCTTTTTGTTCATTATTTTATGTGGGATTGTATTTATTAGGGTTAGAAAAGTGTGATGTCTTAGTTATTATTTGTATTATTTTAGCAGTTGCATGTATGCTTGCTGTGATATATCTACTGAACCTGAGTTCCCGGGAAAAAGTGGTTCTACTTTGACTGGTGGTCCTACCGCAAC
>CAJTXV010000066.1 GCA_910584255.1 uncultured Bacilli bacterium | reverse complement strand
GGAGATGGTAAAACCCTTGAAAAATAAGGGCTATGAGTTTCCGAGAACACACTGAAAAATTAAAAGGGAAATTACGTGATGAAAAGGTATTTGATAAGTATACATTCCTTTTTGAAAAGAAAATTGATTCTGATGATAACTGGGGTGAACCTAATTCTATGGAAACAGTTTTTTCTGCGGAAGAAATACTTGATATGCCAGTAGAAAGTGATTTGGTACAAAAACCAGAAAAATCTACATTGTCAGAAGATCAACCTATTGATATTAGCACATTTTCCGAAAATCCAGTAAAAATAATTACCATTAAAAAGAAAGAACAAAATAGGGAAATACCTTTAGATGTAAAAATTCAACAATATGCGGATGATTTGTATAAGCAACATGGATACGGTACTGAATATGAGATGTCTATATTTATAGATGAACTTTCAGAAAAGTTTCCTGGACTTGATGATTATGGGAAATATTATAACCGTGCTAAAAAATATCATGAAATGAGTATATAGAAAGTGGAGAATTACTAAATGATTAAAAAGAAGAAATTATATCGTGTAATGGATTATGGTGAATTATGGGACAAGAAGAAAATTGATTTTCTTCATGTTATTTGGTGTACAGATAATTTTGAATGCAGAAATATGAGTATGAAAGATGCTAAAAAGAATAGTGAATGCATAAGCGGAAGTATGATAGATGTAAACATAAAGGATTGTTTAATATTTACATTTTTTGATGTAGTAAGTTATCCCGTTAAAGAAGATACGTTTATAGAAATACCATATGAAGATTTGATGGAATGGTGTGAAGAAATTGAAATGGTTTCTTTGGAGAAATAGAGGGTGTAGAAATATTGAATTAATATAAGGAGATTTTGAAATTATATGACAATAGATTTTAAAAAGATACAGATTGATGAAGAGGTAGAGGATTTGCTGCCAAAGTTATCAGAAGACGATTCTAATTCATTAACACAATCATTGTTAGAAAATGGATTTGATCAGAAATTTGGAAGGATTAAGGTGTGGTTTCCAGAAAATAACGATGGTACTGGATACATAGTTGATGGTCATAACCGCTATAAAATATGCAGCAAAAACGGTATTGAATTATCAGATTACTGTTTTGAGCCTGTATATTTTGATTCAAAGGAAGATGTTATTAAATGGATGCTTGAGAACCAGCTTGCAAGGCGAAATCTGCAAACGATTCAGAGAATTGCCATTGCAGAAAAATACAGACCAATTTTTGAAAAACAGGCAAAAGCAAACCAGTCTCTTGGAGGCGGTGACAAAAGATCAGAAAATTATCAGAAATCGGCTGGGCCAAATCTGGCTCAAGCGGTTGATAAAAAAAGAAATTTAACAACAGATGAAAAACTTTCTAAAATATCAGGAGTAAAATAGACCACTTATAAAATGGGTGTAAAAGTCCTTAAATCAGATAACGAAGATTTAAAGCAACGTGTTTTGTCAGGAAAAACTTCTATTAGTTCTGGTTATAGGGAATTAAGGAAAAGTGAAAATGAAAATTCTGTACTAAAGAAAGAAGAAAAGAATACACCAGAACAAAGGATTATTGAAGCAGATAACCGCATGAATGAGATTGATAGGGAAATATCTTCTTTGAGGACTGAGAGAGAATCATTAATGCGTAAGCGCAGTATGATATTTGAATCACTGGATATTGAGTGTGAACTGAAATATGAGTTTGTGGAAAAAGAAAAAATAGGTCTTAGCAGAGATTGCGTATTTTATTTGGAAATTCATGGACATAGACAAATATTTGTAACTGCAAGTGTTTATAGTGATGAATCACCGTTAGATTTGTGGAGTTTTATAATGAGCAAAGTGCCAGAAAGATATAAAAATGATTTTATCATGTTATGGAAGAAAGCTCATTTTGAAGAGGTTGAAGAATTTACCAGAAGATTAGATGAATTGGATAAAAGACAGAAAGAAGCTGAGTTAAAAGTTACAGTAAGTGGAGATAGGAAAGATTTTTATAAAAGATATTTCTGTATATTGGCTAAGAATTTTCACCCAGATAATGGGGATGGGAATATGGAAGATATGCAGTGTTTGAACCAGTTGAAAGTTATGTGGGGAATTTGATTAGATTTGGAGAAGTACATAATGGGGTGGTGAAATACTATCCCGTAAACATGGATATTAGAAAACAATTACTAAAAAAGGAAAGGCGAACGAATGAGCAAAAATAGTGATACAGTAATAAGAAGTCTGGATGCAAGCGTAATCTATTATAAAGGCCGTCAAGAAGGGCAGATACAAAAATATCTGTCGATGAAAGATGCGTATATCAGACAGAAGAAATTTGTGGAGTCAATGAAAGACAAATTTACAAGGGATGAAAAATGCTCATATTCAGATGTATGCATGAATGTTACGTTTAATAGTGATGTGTCTGGCATGACAGATAAATATATCAGGGATAAAAACGGCAGATGGATAAAACATGGAAAGATTAAAACAAGCGTTATAGACAGCGGCAGATTAAGGAAGCTGATATATAAAAACGGATTCTGGATGAATGGAAGGCATTATGTTGACTACCAGAGTGTCGGACGGCGAATTGAGTGAGATGCAAACTGCGAATTATTTTTCCAACCTTTATCCCATTG
>CAJTXV010000065.1 GCA_910584255.1 uncultured Bacilli bacterium | reverse complement strand
ACATTATTAAGTGTTACTGATAATTTTTGCATTTTCTTATATTCATCATTTGTTGTATTTACTTGCTGAATAAATTTATCTATTTTATCTTTATCTTCTTGTTTTAAGACATACTTATCTTTACTAGTTATAGTAGTCTTTAAATTATCTACTATTTCTTTTACTTCATTTGAATTATTATCTAATTCTTCTGATTTTATACTTGCTTTTTCTAATCGTTTTTGATTTTTAGATATTTCTTCTTGCATTTCCATGTAGCCATCCATATCTTTAACATGAATATCTTTATTTCTACCTTTTTTCTTTGTCTTTAAAATATTATTTAAGCCATATTCTTTATTAAAACTTGCGATACATAAAGCTCTCATTTTATCTTGTAATTCAATTAGTTTTGTTTTAGTAAAAACATCACTTTTTCCAACTTGCTTAGACATACCATTTTTACTTTTATATTTTATGGGAACACCCACAATATGCATATGCGGACTTGTTTCATCATAATGAATAATTGCTGATGCTACTTTAAAATTAGGAATTAAATTTTCTAAATCTTTTACTTGTTCTTTATAGACATTAGACATTTTATGCTTAAAATTATCATCTTTAGTATCCCAATATTTTTTATCTCCAAGTTCAATGATTATTTCACAAGCCAAATCATTTTTAGAATTATCACTTATCTTTTTAAAGTAGTCATCTATTTTTCTATCATCTCTTGTTTGCTTAGAATTGTATTCTAATCTTGCTTCTTCAAATTCTTCTTTATATAAATTCTTAACATCATCATATAGGGAAGTAGTTCCTCTAACTATTTCAATTAAATGTTCTTTATCATCATATTTACGATAATTGTGTTTATCTACTCTTGATAATGCTCTAGCATTTTGAATTGAATTATTACTTAATGAAGTAGTTCCACTTGCATTAGTTTTTGCTCTTGCTCGTGATACATTTTTTCTATTTTTATCACTTCCTAAATGTAGTGAATAGGCAAGTTCTGACATTATAAATCACATCCTTTCTTTCAGCCTATTTTGTTTTTGACAAAATATTTAACCCCCTAGGTATTTTGACGCAGGCATCAAAATTACCTTGTGGGCTAGGGATTCCCTAGAACCCTTTTTGACTTACTTCATAATGTTTTAAAACTTCGTAATAAAACAAAATTACATAAGTCTTATAAAATGCTTTTCCCACTTTCATTGAAACTTTGTTTCAACAAAATGTGTTCGCATTTTATTCCTCTACACATAGCAGTTCCTTTTTAACAGGTTTTACTCCAATTTCTATAGGAACAGGTTCTTTCATATAAATAACACTATCATTTGATTCATCTGGAATATAATCAAATGTAGTATTCACATCTTCCATTTGAAATTCATCTTTACCCCTTATATAAATAATTCCATATTTATATTCTTTCATCTTAATATCAGGATCAATCTTATTATAATCTTCCATAGGAAATATTCTAATGATTGCTCTATCATCATGAATAAAATTGAAATAGAAAACTCTATCTTCTACATAATAGGTTGCTTCTTCAAATCCTACATTATAGTATTGTCTTAATCTCATTATGTGTTTTCCTATTTCTTCTTCTGGAAGATAATTACTAAATCTTAAATGACCTACTAAATTACCAAATAATGCAGGTGTTTTAACATCAATAAAACCCATTTCAAATAATTCATTACAAGGTTTACAAATAGATTCTCTAAAATCAATATTATCTACATAAATATAATCATTCATCATACCTAGTTTAATCTCACCAACATAAGACATTACTAAACTTGCTTTTTCTTCTCTTGTATAATTTTTCCAAGTTTTCGTTTTTTCTTTGTATTCTTTTTCCAATTTAACTTTGTTAATATAATCAATATCTCTTTTTAGAAGTATATCTTGTGGAGTAAAATTTAATTCTTCACTAGTTTCTGTATCATTTAATTCTTCTTTTAATTTTGTAATTGTATCATCAACAATTTTCTTTTCAGCATTGTATTCTTCTAAACTAAATGCTTCATTTATATAGGCTTTTCTTATTCTTTCTAACTTATCATTTTGCCTTTTTAACTCTTTTTCTATTTGCTCTTTAGGTTCATCAAATTTTTGCTTAATCATAGGTAAGAAGAATTGATTTACAACACTATCATACTCAACTAATTCATCTATAAAATTATTAAAGTATTCTTCTATCATTTTTTCTTTAATTGTAATCTTACAATCATTACAATAATAGTAATAATAAGAGTTCCCATTTGGTTTAGTCGTTGCTTTTCCACCTAAAATTCTTCCACATTTAGGGCATTTTAGTTTCTGTAAGAATAAATAAGTTAATGTCCTTTGATAACTTCTTGAGTTTCTTTTCTTTTCTTTTGTACTTGGCATTCTTCCCATTTATCTTTATCAATAATTGGCTCTACAACATTAGAGTAATATGTCGGATGTTTTGTTCTTTTACCATGAACAAAATCACCCTTATAAATCTCGTTTTCTAGTATGGCAAGTATTGTAGAATCTCTCCAATTTGTCTTACCTAAAACTTCTTCTTTATTTAAGATATTAGAAATAGTTTGATAAGAATTTCCATTGTAATATAAATCAAATATTCTTACTACAATATCTTTTGTAGAATAATCAATCACTAATTTTTTATCTTCGTGTTTATAACCTAGTGGGGCTTGATTAGGAATATGTCCCTGCTTAATAGCACCTGCTAAACCTATTTTAGTTCTTTCACTTGTTTTTTCTATTTCGTTTTGACTAACTGACATAAGAAGTCTTGATACCATTTTACCATTAGCATTAGTAGTATTGATTTCATCATTAGCACAATCTAGGAAAGCATCATTTTCATCTAAAAATGTCATTAACTTTTCCCAATCATAAATACTTCTTGTTATTCTATCTAGTTTTAATGCTACCATAGTGTTTATTTTTTTACTTTTGATATCTTCCTTTAATCTTTCAAATTCTGGTCTTAAATTGCCTTGTTTTGCACTAATTCCAGCATCTGTATAATAGTCAACTATCTCATAACCTTTGAATTTACAAAATATTTCCAATCTTTCTTTTTGTTCTGGTAAACTAAAACCCTCACGAGCCTGATCTTCAGTGCTTACCCTCATATATAGTCCACATAATTTTTTATCTTCCATTTGTTATC
>CAJTXV010000064.1 GCA_910584255.1 uncultured Bacilli bacterium | reverse complement strand
CCTTTTCATTAAGATAAATTAATTACTTCTAACTATATTATTTCTAAAAAGAAAAGTATTGGACAAAAATATTAAAAAAATCTAGTATTTCTACTAGATTCCTCATATTACTTAACTACAATATTTACAATTTTACCTTTAATAATAATAATTTTAACAATTTCTTTTCCTTCTGTATGCTTAATTACATTGGATGATTCTAAAGCCTTTCTTTTGATTTCATCCTCATCGTCATCCATAGAAACTGTAATTGTCGCACGTACTTTTCCATTGACCTGTACTGCAATTTCCTTTTCAGAATCTTCAAGCATAGATTCTTCATAACTTGGCCAAGAAGATTCACAAATAGGGACACCAAGTTTATGTATTTCATTTAATTCTTCCGTTAAATGTGGTGCGATTGGATTTAATAAAGTTAAGTAAGTACGATAATCCTTAGAAGTAACAGAATCCATCTTTTCCATCTTATTTAAAAGAATCATTAAAGCAGAAATTGCTGTATTAAATTTCAATGCATCCATATCTTCTGTTACTTTTTTCACAGTTCTGTGGATATCTTTTTCTATTTCCCTAGAATATTCTTCTTTTTCAACAACTTTTTCACTGATACGAATTACTTTATCTAAGAATCTCTTACATCCAATTAACCCTTGTTCACTCCATGTAGCCTCTTTTTCATAATCCCCAATAAACATTTCATAAGTACGAAGAGCATCCGCACCATAAGTAGTTACAATATCATCTGGATTAATAACATTGCCAAGACTCTTACTCATCTTAACTCCACCTTCACCCAAAATCATTCCATGACTCGCACGCACTTTAAATGGTTCCTTGTTAGGGACAAGTCCTTCATTATATAAAAATTGATTCCAGAATCTCGCATAAAGTAAATGCCTAGTAGCATGTTCCATACCACCATTGTACCAATCTACTTTTCCCCAATACTTTAAGGCTTCTTGACTTACAAATTCCTGATCATTATTTGGATCCATAAAACGTAACCAATACCAAGAAGATCCTGCCCAGTTTGGCATTGTATCAGTTTCTCTCTTAGCAGGTTTTCCACAATGTGGACAAGTTGTATTTACAAATTCCTCGATTCTAGCAAGTGGACTTTCTCCATCATCCGTTGGTTCATATTCAGCAACATTAGGAAGGAGTACTGGAAGTTCTTCTTCTGGAACAGGAACCCAACCACAAGAATCACAATAAATTAAAGGAATAGGTTCTCCCCAAAATCTCTGACGAGTAAAAATCCAATCCTGTAATTTATAATTCGTTTTCTTGTGACCAATCTTCTTTTCCTCTAAATAATCAAGCATCTTTTGAATGGCAACCTTCTTTTCAGTAATACCATCTAAGAAATCAGAGTGAATCATCTTTCCATCGACTGTAAAAGCACTCTCATTAAAAATGGCATCATAGATAGCTCGATGTAATTCCTCTGTAATTTCCTTTTCCACTTGTTTTTGGTCTACCCATTCGACAGTAAAGCAATCTTTTTCATCTTCATCAAAATTCGTTTCTACTTGTTTTTCACTTTCTAATTCAAAATATAAACCCGTCGCATCGATTTCGAAATATTGATCCTTGTTATATGCATAATAATGGTGATTAATTGGAAATGTAGTAGAAATCAGTTTTAAATCAGTATATCCTGTTTCCTCTTCTATTTCACGCATTGCACATTCTAGAGGAGTTTCTCCTTTTTGAATCGTTCCTCCAACAAAGATACGACCACCCTTATCATGCCAATTGATAGTTAGATACTGATTCGTCTTTTTATTATGAACTACTGCAACAATGCTTTCCTTATGTTTTTCATTTTCATGAGGAACACCTGTCATTTTCTCAATTACTGGAATAATATCGATACCAAATTTTTTCGCAAAATCATAGTCTCTTTGATCGTGAGCAGGAACTGCCATAATTGCTCCTGTTCCATAACTCATCATAACATAGTCTGAAATATAAATTGGAATTTCCTTTCCATTGACAGGATTAATCGCAGTAAGTCCTTCTAATTTAACACCTGTCTTATCTTTTACAAGTTGCGTGCGTTCAAATTCCGTCTTCTTATTCGCTTGCTCACGATAATCAATTACTTCATTCATATTAGAAATCAAACCACTATATAAATCTACATATGGATGTTCTGGTGCAATTACCATGAAAGTGACTCCAAACAAAGTATCAGGACGAGTCGTATAAATCGTTAACTTTTCATCTACCTGTTTCAATTTGAAATCAACTTCAGCACCCGTAGATTTTCCAATCCAATTAATTTGTGCTGTCTTAGTTCTTTCTTGGAAATCGGTATCTTTAAGCCCATCAATTAAATCTTCGGCATAATCACTCATACGAAGCATCCATTGTTCCTTTTCTCTTTGTTCTACTTGAGTTCCACAACGTTCACAAACACCACCACTAGAGTCCTCATTAGAAAGTCCAGTCTTACATTTTGGACACCAGTTAATATTTTTCTTTGCTTTATAAGCCATCCCTTTCTTAAAGAATTGTAAGAACTGCCACTGTGTCCATTTATAATACTCTGGATCCGTTGTAGAAAATTCTCTTGACCAATCAAAAGAAATTCCTAAATCCTCAATTTGTGCTTTAAAGGTTTTAATATTTTCTTTGACTGCCATACTTGGATGAATATGATTTTTAATCGCATATTGTTCCGCAGGTGCACCAAAAGCATCCCAACCTATCGGAAATAACACATTATATCCCATCAATCTCTTTTTACGAGCCATCGCATCTAGTGCTGTATAGCTACGTACATGTCCAACATGAAGTCCTGCTCCACTTGGATATGGAAATTCTACTAAATAATAATATTTATCTTTTTTGAGATCTATTTTTGCTTCAAATGTATGATGATCCTTCCAATATTTTTGCCATTTCTTTTCAATTTTTCTTGTATTATCCATTTCTTCTCTTTCCTTTCGATTTTTCTATCTTCTCATGTATCACAGGTTTCTTCTTAATTTTAGTATCTTCTACTTGCATTTCTTCTATAGATTCTCTGACATCTCCCTTTTTTGATTTTTCTTGGTAGTATTTTCCAAGTAAATGAAAACTAATCAAAATAATAGGAATAAATAAAAGAACACCGAACAGTAACTGAAAAACAATTCCCTTCACAAAAAGAATGATAGATCCTACCAACGCCATATCAAAACTTCCAACGAAAGCAACACTATTTACAAACTGCTTATACCGTATCTTCTTTAAATCGATTTTATAGCGAAGTAACAAGTATTGTACCTCAACTGGAACCTTTTTCTCATTTTTTCTAGCTTTTCTTACAGAGAATATATAATAAAAAGCATAAATCAATATAAATATAATAATAAAATTAACTAAAAATTCCATCGCACCTCCACAAAATAAAACCACAAATTATGCCAAAGGACGACATAACTCGTGGTACCACCTTATTTATTTCTCTAAGACCAATAACGGAGTCACCCATTCATTCCAAAGAACAAGTTCAATATTTAAATCTTATCTATTTTCACCAACCATAGACTCTCTAAAAAGTATAAATATCTACTGCTTCCTTCATCAACATGAAACTACCATTATTATA
>CAJTXV010000063.1 GCA_910584255.1 uncultured Bacilli bacterium | reverse complement strand
CAAATTTATTTGCTTATGAAAAGACTGTTGAACATATTTGTCAACAGTCTGAAAGAAATCTCAAATTTGAGTTTTCTTTTTTGAAGTTTCTAATTTTAATATTATCTTCGAATAAATTTTCTATAACATGTACCTCTTTTAGATTTTAATTCCTCTAAATCTGAATATCTCGCAAATATTTCAATCAGTTCAGATTGCCTATTAGAATTAAGAAGAAGTTTCACAAGAGAAACATCTTTTCTAAAAGTAAAAACATATTCGGTATCTACTATATTTTGTGTGATACCATCACAAATATTATCATATTGTTCTTCTACTAATTTCTTTTTTTTTTCTAAATCTTGATCAAGTATCTCAATTCCTGAAGGAATTGCTTCCTGATTCTCTCTACAGATTTTAACTTTATTTTGTAAATGGTGAAGTAAGAAGTTAACTGCGCAATTTAAATTTGATATTTTCGCAGGACTAAAAAAATAAATAACAGGTTTTTCTTCCTCACGCATATGATAGTAATCATAAACAGAACAATCTTTCCATGCCTTTTTTTCAAAATTAATTCCAACTGTCGGTGCATAACAAATAGGAATTTCCTTGGATAACTCTAAAGCACTCCGAAAATTTTCATAATCGAAAGATAACTGTTTTAATCTTTTATTAAAATAATCCAATACTTCCTGAGATTCATCTGTAAAAATAGATGCAATTGTTTGAAGATTTTCTAAAGACATTCCATCAATTAATTGCTTTTGTCCTCTTGTCATATATACCACTCCCTTTTGGTGGCCTATTATAACACATCTTTTTCACAATGTAAAGAATTTATAATAGGGTAATGATTCAAAAATTATTTTAAGATATTCATAAATTATAATTTTATAGTTTGGAATACGTGGTATAATAAAAATGGTGATAGGATGAATTTTATAGAGAACATAGAAAAAGAAAAATATGAACGTTTCGTTAAAAATCATAAAAAATCTCACTTCCTTCAAAGCTATGCTTGGGGAGAATTCGCAAAAAAAGAAAAGAAACTTCTACCACATTATGTGGGACTTGAAAATGAAAAAAATGAATTAGTCGCAGCAACTCTTCTATTAGAAAAAAAACTGCCCTTTGGATACAGTTACTTTTATGCACCAAGAGGATATGTCATTGATTTTAGTAATACATCTTTAGTAGAAGAATTCACAGAATGTTTAAAAAAATATGTTAAAAGAGAAAAAGCAATCTTCATTAAAATAGATCCAGATTTAGTATACCATCAAGAAACAAATAGTGGAGAAGTAATCATTGAAAAGGAAAAAGAAATAATTCAAAATTTAAAAAGAATTGGATATCGTCATTTAGGATTCACTAAAAACTTCGAAACAATGCAACCACGATACACTTTTAGGATTGATTTCACGCAAGAATGGGACAAAATTGAAGCAAACTTTTCTAAAACCACTAAACAAAGAATTAAAAAAGCAGAGGATTTAGGAGTGGAAGTATCCTTAGGAAAAAAAGAAGACATTCAAACATTCTATCAATTAATGATTCTAACAGAAAATAGAAAAGATTTTATTACACACAATCAAAGCTATTATGAAAGCCTATATGAAATTTGGAATCAGGAAAATTCTTGTAACTTGTTTTTAGGAAAAGTAAATATAGATAAAATGGTAAAATTAGAACAACAGACAATCAACCACTTAGAAAGTAATCTAATTCCCTTTCAAAAAGAATCCTTAAGTAAAAGTGAAAAAAGCAAAAAGCAAGAAATGGAAAAAAGGATTGAAAAACTAAAAAAAGACATTGAAAAGTATAAAGAAGATAAAAAGAAGTATGGAAACATAATTACTTTAAGTGGTCATTTTATTGTTGAATATGGAGAGAAAGCATGGGTGTTATATGCTGGAAATCATAATATTTTATCGGAAACCTATACGAACTATATGACCTATCAAAAACACATAAAATACTATTATGATAAAGGACTGAAAATCTACGATCAATTTGGAACCATTGGAGACTTAAGAAAAGAAAATCCACTGTTAGGGCTACATGAATTTAAAAAGAAATTTGGAGGAGACTATGTAGAATTTAGTGGAGAATTAGATTATGTTTTAAATAAACCAATGTACTTTATCTTTACAAAACTAGTACCATTTTACCGAAGCATCATAAAAAATATTGCGAAAAAAACAGGAAAGAGGTGAAATAATGCAATTAATTGCACTAACTCCAAAACAATTTAAAGAATTTGCTACCAAGCATCCACAAATTAGTTTTCATCAAACAAAAGAATGGGGAGAATTAAAACAAGAAAATGGCTGGAAGTATCACCTCTTAGGACTTGTAGATGATAAAAAAAATATTAAAGCAGGTTGCCTATTATTATCAAAGATGACACCAATTAAAAGAAATATGTTTTATTCCCCTAGAGGATTTTTAATTGATTATCAAGACTTTGATTTACTTAGTGAGTTCACAGAAAAAATTAAAGAATATGTCAAAAAAGAAAAAGGAATATTTATAAAAATAGATCCTTATGTTTCCTATAAGGAAAGAGATATCGATGGTAACATTGTAGAAGATGGAGAAAATAATCAAGCATCATTTGATAACTTAATAAAACTAGGATATAAGCACTTTGGATTTAATTTAATGCAAGACACTCTACAACCTCGTTGGATTTTTACAACAACTACAAAAAATCGTACAATCGAAGATGTCATGAAAGATATGGATCCAAAAACAAGACAAATTCTTAGAAAAAATGAACGTGAGTGTATTAAGACTAGAGAAATTGAAGAAGAAGAACTTCCGCTTTTCAAAGATATCATGGCCCATACTGGCGAACGTAGAGAATTTATTGACAGGCCTCTTTCTTATTATCAAGAAATGTACAATCATCTAGGAGGAAAAAAAGGAATTTTAAAAATCTTAATCGCAGAACTACATACAAAAGAGTTAATTGAAGAATTAGAGAAAGAAAGAAATCAAAATAAACAAGAAATGGCAGAACGTGAAAAGAAATATCAAATAGATCCTAAGAAAATGAATCAAAAGAAATATGAATCTAAGCAAAAAGAGAATCAAAATAATATAGATAGGCTCACAAAAAGAATAGAAAAAACAAAAAAATTACAAGAAGAAAATGGAGATATTATTCCACTTGGAGGAATCCTTTTTCTAATCTATGGAAAAGAAGTATTATCTTTAGTTGGAGGATCATACCAAAAATTTATGGAATTTCAATCTGCCTATACTGTACATTGGGCAGGAGTCAAATACGCAATTGAGCATCAATACGAAAGATATAACTTCTATGGAATTACAGGAGACTTTAGAGAAGAAAATCCATTATTTGGTCTTTATTCGTTTAAAAGAGATTTCGGGGGACAAGTAGTAGAATTATTAGGTGAATTTGATTTTGTTATAAATAAACCATTTTATTACTTGTACAAAATATCCTTTAAATTATATCACAGTCTAAAAAAGCTCACTACTAAGTGAACTCTTTTTTTTATTAAAATAACATCATGAACTAACATACAGTCATACTCTTCTTCTGCATATGATCAATGGATTACTTTATTTCTTTATAATCATATAAGATTAGAAAAGGATTCTTTAATTCACAATATCATTCATATTTAACCCTGTGCATTCAAAAATAATCTTTTCATTGATACCCTTTTCCAACATTCTTTTGGCTATTTCTATTTTGCTTTCTTTGTTACCTTGTTCAATTCCTTTTTCAATCCCCTTATTTAGTCCTTCTTTATAAGCTGAATTTACTAATTTCTGTTGTACTTTCTCTTTTTCGTAGGCAGTTAAGAATATTCCAT
>CAJTXV010000062.1 GCA_910584255.1 uncultured Bacilli bacterium | reverse complement strand
TAAATATATTTAAGATCGTTCGAAATTTCGTGTCTAAAAACTTGACCTAAATCCACTTGTGTTTTTTCTAATACCTTATGAAATAAGGGAAAACTAGCCACTGGCTAGTTCTTTGTAAACAGGTTTATCCTGCTTTTATTTTGTTTCGATTATTTTTGAAAATATGGTATTTCAATGGCCACAACTTCAGCCATAAGTATGACTATTATTTTTCATATTTTTATAATTTGGATAGCTATTGTTTAGTTATCTTTTTTTGTTTTGTAGGGCTGTAAAAATACGATAAGCGCGTTATAATTTTTTTAAGATATTTTAAAGAAAGTTGGTGCGTTACTATGATATGAATTGTTTAAGAATTTAAAGGGGGTAATAATTTATATGCAAGAAAGAAGTGATAAAAAATTAGAACATCTAAAAATTTATGTAACAGAAATTGCTATGTTAGAATTTATCAAAGATAATAATTTAATTGGTAATGAAGAATACAAGAAACTTAAAAATAAAATTGAAAACGAATATGCAAAATATAACAAACTAAACAATTCAAAATATAGTTTTGCATGAATAAAAAACATTTGAAATATGCTATTGATTCAACAATTATGGAAAGGAATAAATGAATAATAAAGTTGAAGTAATAGCACCAACTTCTAAAACAATGTGCTTAAAAGAAAATAAAGAAATAAAACGAATTAAAGCTTGTGCTTACTGTCGTGTTTCAACAGATAACGAAGATCAAAAGACAAGTTACGATTCACAACGAATCCATTATAAAAATATGATAGAAGAAAATCCTGACTATGAGTTTGTGGGAATATATGCTGATGAAGGTATAACTGGTACACAGACTAAAAAACGAGAGCAATTTAATCAGATGATGAGTGATGCCTTAAATGATAAGATTGATTTAATACTAGCAAAATCTATTTCAAGATTTGCTCGAAATACGGTTGATACACTTAATTGTGTTAGATTACTTCGTGAACATAATGTAGATGTCTTTTTCGAAAAAGAAAACATTCATACCTTAGGCCTATCCAATGAACTATTTTTAACTTTATATAGTGCCTTTGCCCAAGCGGAAAGTGAATCAATATCAGAAAACGTAAAAGCAGGCGTTCGTATGAAAATGAAACGTGGAGAGCTAGTTGGTAAGTATGCTCCGTTTGGTTATTTATATGATAAAGAAAAGAACATCTTAATACCTGATGAAAGTAAGAAAAATATTGTTACTTATATTTTTGAAGAGTATTCCAAAGGTATAGGCTTTAGAACAATAGCTTCAAATTTAAATAATCTAGGAATACCTAGTCCATCTAATCTAAAATGGTGCCATGCTTCTGTTAGAAGAATTATTACAAATGAAAAATATGTAGGAGATTTAAGAACTGGTAAATACTATTGCGATAATGTAATATCTCATAAAAGAAAAGTGAATTATGGAGAGAAAGAACAATACTTTACTTCCAATCATCACGAACCAATTATCTCTCGTGAATTATGGGATAAATGCCAAGAAATATTAACAATCAGAAGTAAAATTATAAAGCCAGATGGAAATAGAGATAAGTTTAGTAGAAAATATCCATTTAGTAGTAAAATCTTTTGCGGGATATGTGGTGAACGTTTTATTAGACGTTCTTATAAAATCAGAAGCAACGGGAAAGAAGTTGCTTATTGGATATGTCGAAGTCATAGAAACAAAATTGATTGCTCTAATTTAATTCATTACAAACAAGAAGAATTAGAAGATATATTTGTACTTGCTTATAACAAATTGTTTCAAAATAGTGATAAATATATCAATGCGTTTATGAAAAAGGTAAATGAAGTTAGCAATGAAAATCAAGATTATAATACCCAAAAGAAGATACAAGATGAAATTGGAAAACTAGAAAATAAATTATCTAATCTTATTGATTTACAACTTGACGGAACTATTTCAAAAGATATTCTTAATCAAAAAAATCTTGAAATCACTAGCAAGATTAAAGAGTATGAACAACAGCTTAAAGATACTAAAAATATAGAAACAACTAGAAAACAAAAACTAGAACAAATTGATAAAATATCCAATACTTTAAAAGAATATAAAGGTTTAACTAAATTCAATGAAGAAGTATTTAATAGTCTAGTGGATAAAATCATTATTGGCGAAAAATTAGAAAACGGAGAAAAAGATTTTTATAGAATTAAATTCATTTTAAAAACTGGAGAGTTAATCAATGAAAATCTTCCAAACGGAAAACTAGATATTGGTACTAACTTTGGTAAATATGGTTTTACAATCACAAAACAAGAACTAGAAGAAAAGGAAGATAATGTGTCTGCCTATGTACTACAACGGCACACGAATGTATATTCCTGCTATTTTCTTTTCTTCATTCATATTTTTTAATCCTCCTTTTTATCTTTGAAACCTAAAAAGAGGCGACAAAGACACATTAAATTGGTTTTATGTCTTTGACACCTCTTAAAATCTAAATAAGTTCTATTAATATAATTTAAACTTCGTTTCATATTAACCCCCAAAAACATAAAACTTGTTTCTTGGTTACCTATTATAGATATTTAAAATTTAAAGTCAAGACATAATTACCATTTTTTGCCTATTTAAAGGCATTTTAAGAGAAGTTGATTAGTATTTAATACATTTAATTTAATGATTTAATAAAACTTTCTAAATCTTTTATTTCTATGGAATTTGCTAGACTTCCAACATATATAGTTTTAGAGTAATTAAAAACTAGAAAAGTAATACCTTTAATAATAACTCTATGGGGTTCGATATAATTCAAATTTGTGTGTTCTATATTTTTGATACTACCATTGATAATAGTAGGTTTTGTATTACAAAAATCACAAATAAACTCTATTTTCTTTTTTAATTCTTCATCAAAATGTAATTCCTTTGTTTTTAATTTAATCATATAAATCTATTCCTTTCTTTCCTTAAATGCAAAAAATCAACTTCATTTGAAGTTGATACTATATGTTTAAATCTAACAAAAGTTAGAATAGATTGCTCAATGGTGCGAGTGTCGTAGATATCTACAACTCTTACATAGTTCGAAATGATATAAATATCACTCACATAATTTAAAAAATATATATAACAACTTTTTAATTCTTTACTCTCTAATCAGTATGAACATCTATGCTATTCCACCTTTTAAAACCAGAGTCTAATGATAATCTTTTAACCCTACTAGTTTTCCTATCATCACTTACTTTTATATTTCTTATATTATCTAATGCAATTTCAAAATATTTAGTAGCAGTTTCATCATCAATTTTAGGATTATTTTCTTTTATCTTAGAATATATTGCTTGTGCCAAATCTAAATCACATACAACATCAGTTTGTTTACCTGTAAGATAATCATCTGTCAAATAATCATACATTACTTGTTTAGAAAATGGAAGATATTTTCTATCAAAATCTAAAACACTGTTATCCAAACCACATTTTATACATCCACAACTTTTATATGTTCTACCTTCATAACGATCATAATCTATCTTAGAATATACTAGAATGTGCTTACATGATTTATAATTTTTTAATTTCATACTTTTACACATATCAACTTGCTTTTTATATAAACTTTCATTTTGTTTTCTTAATTCGAAATATCTTTTTATTACTTCATTCTCTTCAAGATTATTCATTTCTTCAATAATCCTTTGTCTTTGCTTTGTTATTTCTTCGTAATCTTTTTCTAAATTGCTCATAATAAACCTCCCTAACTACTTGATATTTTATCATATTTTTTATCATTTGACTATCAATTTATCAAATTTCTATATCATCCTCCATTCTAAAATGAAAGTGGAATAAATTTTAAAGGAGGTTTACAGTCTATGT
>CAJTXV010000061.1 GCA_910584255.1 uncultured Bacilli bacterium | reverse complement strand
AAACTTACTATTTTGATTAGCCAAACCGAACCCTCCTTTGAAAAAAGTAGTGTAAGTATATTTTAACTGTAAAGAGGGCGGAGAGGAAGTGAATCAACTGAATATGTTAAAAACCTAAAATAGTATAAAATGAAAGCTTGAATATACCAAAAGTATTTTAAAGATAATATCGGTTGGCTGATAAATGATTATTTTAATCATGGTTTATATAAAGAAGAATATAAAAAATAAGAAAATAACGGTAATGGAAAAATCGACTGCGCTAGAACAATTAAATTAAATATAAATTTTAAACTATTTTCCTATTATTAATAATAGGAAAATAGTTTTTTTACTATGAATATCAAAAAGATACTCAAAAATTTAACAGAAAATCTAAAAAAATCATAAGGGCAAGACATTTTTATTAATAGTTTATTTTATTTCAATGACACATTTCAAAAGAATTCAAGTATATTCTAACAAATATTTTCATAGTATAAATATTTTGTAATCTTATTAATGAATTTATAACACCAATATTTTTATATTGATAAATAGAATTATTGTTGAAATATAAATAATAATGTTGCAATATATTTAAAATGTACTATACTTATTTTAAATAAAAAATAAATGAGGGGATAATTTGGAATCAAAAGAAGAAAAATTCATTAGATTAGCTGAATCAAGAACTAATGAGCTAATTAAAAAAATTAAGTTAATAGGGAACTTATCAAATAGAAGTAATTATCAATATAGTAAGACACAAGTAAATGAAATTTTTAAAGTTCTAGAAACTGAATTGAAAATAGCAAAACAACAATTCGAAGTAGAATTAGGAAATGAAAATAAAGATTTTAAATTTAAAAGAAAAGGTGATTGATAAAATGGCTGAATGGAAAATACCTCATGGAATTGGACTAACACCAAATGGACATAATAATACTGCAATAGAAATGTTTTTAGATAACATTGTAGATTCATTAACAAGAGAAGTAATTCAAAACTCCTTGGATGCAAATGATGAGAGTTTAGATAAACCAGTTATTGTTGAATTTTCAAAGTTTGAAATAACAAAAGACTCGATACCTGGTTATACAGATATAAATGATTTTGCTCTGCCAAAAGCAAAAAAATATTGGGAAGAAAAAAATAATAAAGATACTCTAGATTATTTAAAGTTATTTAACCAAACGCTAAATAGTGACACTATAGATGTTTTGAAAATAAGTGATTATAATACTAAAGGTTTAAAACAAAAAAATTATGATTCTTTAGTAAATGGTAATGGTTATTCGGAAAAAGATAATATGGATTCAGCAGGAAGTAAAGGTATTGGTAAAGCCGCTCCTTTTGCAGCTTCTAATTTAAGAATGGTATTTTACAATTCATTATCAACAGAGGGGGAGTATAGGTCTTCTGGAATAATGAACTTTGTTTCATTTAATTATGATGAAGAAAATATAACACAAGAAAGGTTATCCTATTGTGCTGATATCGACAATTCTAAAAACAAGCAGTTTACGTTTGGTCAAAAAAATAGAAATGAAAACAATTATGGTACAGATTTATTTATAATCGGTTTGAAAAAATTTGATACTTTATATAATGATATTATATTGTCTGCTTTAAATAATTTTTTACTTGCTATTTATCATGGCAAATTAGAAATTATTGTAGATAATGAAATGTTAAATTCAAATACAATATTAGATATTATAGAAAAATTTAACGAAACTAAGCTACCAGCAGATAAACAATATAAATTGAATAAAACAAAAAATTTCTATGAAGTAATTACTAGTAAAGATACATTATGTTTCAATATGGATGATGAAAGGTTTGAAAAATATGATTTTGTAGAAAGTGCTGACGATGGATTATTATATTTATTACAACATGAAAATGCTAATAGAACCATTCTGCAATCTAGAAGCGCTGGAATGAAAATATATGAAAGAAATAATATTAGCGGAAATATAAATTTTTCTGGAATTTTTCAAGCTACCGGAAATAAATTAAATGCATTTTTAAAAGATATTGAAAATGCTAACCATAATATCTGGACTCCTGATAGAAAACAAAATAATGAGAAAAAAACAGCTGAAAAATTCCTTTTAGACTTATATAGATGGTATAAACAAAAAGTAACAGAATCTTTTGCAACATCAAGTGAAGATGAAGTAGAAGCTTTTGGTGTTAGATCATTATTACCACTAGAGTCAAATGAAAAATCAGAACATTCAAAAAAAGATTCTGGAATTAAGAATAAGATAGAGAATGTCAAGATAAAAAGAAGTACGAAACCTGTTCAATTGACTGATGGGGATAAAGAAGGAGATATAATATCTGATGTTCTAAAAGAAATTGGACTTGATGAAGGAGATGATTTTGAATTTGATGACTTAGCAGGTAAATCTAAAGCAGGTAAGAAATCTAAGGATAATCCTAAAGGTGGAGAAAGAAATAAAAGTGAGAATGATTCGAAAAGCAAGACTTCAATAGAAAGAAAAGAATACAGAAGAAAATCAAATTCATTAATGTTTAAAATAGTTGAAGAAGATTTTAAAAAAGGACAGTACAGAATTTTAGGGAAATCGAAAAAAAGGGAAAAAAACTTAGAGATTGAATTGAAATATGTTGGAGCTGATGGAAAGTCATACTTTATTGAACTAGTAAATGCTAGCTCAAATAAAAATAAAGCATATTTAAAAGAAAATAACATTATTTTAGAAAATATCAAGAAAAATGACAATATAAATATAAACTTCGAAATTGATAGCAAAATAAAAACAAAGATGGAGGGTACGATTTATGCAGTTAAAGCCTGATTTTTTTCCATATCCAGTTTTAAGTAATGATATGGATGATTTTGTTAATAGTAAATTTAATGTGGATTTAGAATATACACATGAATCTCCGACAAATATAAAGTTGATAGCAAAGTTTGACATAGAAGATGAAAAAATAAAGCAATTAATTGTTCAAAATCAAGCTAGGTATGCTTTGCATATTGAAGGTAAATCGTCTAGCTTTAGAAGATTAATTAAATCTAGAGAAAATACTAATGAGATTAAAATAGATTTAAGTGCTACAGAAATCAGTGGATTAATTGAAGTAAATATGATGGTTATTGCAAATGAAAAAATCGAAGGGTATACGAACGAGAATTTTAATCCGGATTACTATGGTGAGAATTATGAAGTTAAATTTATAGAGAAAGGAGATATCCTTGCTTTCGACACTATGGCTACAATAAACCTAGAATTTTCGAATATTGAAGACTTAGGAGCTCAATCTATGATTAGAGTATCTGGTAAAGATCAAAAGTATATGTCAGTAGATACTAATGGAGATGTTATTCATATTTATTTACCAGTGAAAGAAAATCATGCTTATATAAATTTATCTAAGTCTAATCATGTTAAAGAAAAATTACTATTATCAACAATAGTATTACCTGCTTTAACTGTTGTTATTGAAAGAATTAAACAAAATGAAATATCTGAAGATAGCGCATGGTTTCTTACTTTAATGAAAATATTAGAAAAATACGGGTATTTAGGAGTCGAATACTTAAAAAATCGTGATTCTATGGAAATTGCTCAACAGTTATTAGATTTTCCATTTAAAGATTGTTTATATGATTATTATCAATGGGAGGAAAGTATGCATGAAACCTATTAAATATGTAACAGATGAGTTTTTAGACGAATATAAAACAAATTTTGATAATAAGTATTTAGATATGTATAAATATGGAGATATGAAGGGAATTACTGAAATATTTAGTGATGAAAATAAAGTTATAGATAGTGTAGTAACATTTGATTATGAACCATTATTATTAGAATCTGAACATGGTAATGTATCCTTGAAAAATATAAAAAAGTTATGGGAAAGTTTAAAGCATCTTTCGATAGTTGAAGCAGGAAATGAGAAATTATGGGTAGCATTAGAAAACACTTACTATTTAGAGTATCATTTAGACCAACTTAAAATCTATAATAATAACAATGATAATAGTATAAAAAGCAGAACTATTTTCACTCAAGGTAAAAAAAGATCTTTAAGTATTAATAATTTAGCTTTATTATGGTGGGTGGCATATTATACTTATGATGAGACAAATATAGATGACCCATATTATTATACAAAATTCTTTGTTGAATCACCGTATAGAGGAAATGCTTTAGCTTTCTTTTCTAGTAATATAGTTTCAAATAAAGAAATTACATTAGGAGTACTTTCTGCAATAAAAGAACTTGTAGATAATAAAAAAATGAAGTTAAATAGATATTCTTATACGAATTCAAATAAAATTTTGAATCAAATTGGTGGAGTTAGGATTATAGACACTTTAGAGAGAAATGAAATTAAAAGTATAATTTTAGAAAATATTTTAGATAGTGCAAATATCAGAACATAATATTATGCGAAACTCTTAATTCATATAACAAATAATTTCAAGTATATAAGTAAAAGCATAT
>CAJTXV010000060.1 GCA_910584255.1 uncultured Bacilli bacterium | reverse complement strand
TGCTTTATTCCAATTTCCTTATTGGTCGGAACCTACAGGGCTTTATGTGTTGTTGAGTTGGTACTTTCTTGGGATTAATCCCAATTCAAGTCCAACCAACTCGCTAACAAGTTAGCTAACACATAGCCCATTCCAACCAATAAGTTTTCTCGGCATAAATGCATGTTCTATAAGTGCATACCTCTATCTCGTTTTTGATTCTTTTGTTGTTCTTGTTGCTGTTCCTGTTCTGAATATAATTCTGGATTCATTTTTTTATCTAAGTTTCCTGCTAAACCATTTAGTTTTGGTTCATCTTCTGTTAACTTATTAACTCTTTCCGCAAAGGTATTTCTTCCTAAAACTCGTTCTAACTCTTTTAGTAAGATTTTTAAAAGCTTTAACGCTATTTCTATATTCTCTTTAAGTGGCTTTGCATTTTCGTAAAGTTGGTTAAAATTATCGTCTGCGTTTTCAATACGCTCAACTGCTTTATTTAATAAATCATCTTTCTCTCGTATTTCCTTATCTTTATCATCTAAGGCTCTACCAGACTTTATATACTCGTAATCTTCCGAAATATCTTGAGCAGCTTTTATCTGTTTCTGAAATTCATTGAAATCTTTTTGGCTTATTACAACATTTCCAGTTTCTTGTATTTCTTTGCTAAATAAACCACCTACTTTTTCAGTTTCTTGCTCATACGGAACATTTATAGGCTTTTTAAGCGTATTTAACGATTTTTGGTACTCTTGCATTAATTTATCGTTCTTTTGCTTTATATGGTCTGTTTTTTGGCTCTCACGTTCATATTCTTGCTTATGATATTCTGTTTTTTGTTTATACTGACTTATTTGCTCATGTTTAGCATTTGTTACTTGTCTTGATTGCCCACGTTCTAAATCATATCCTCGTTGTTTAACATGCTCATTAAATCTATCTTGAAACTCTGTTAAAGCTTTTTTATTACCTACAACTTCTTTAGCACTTAAACGACCATCATCAGTTATTGGAACAACGCCATAATGCATATGTGGTGTTTTTTCGTCCATGTGAACTGTTGCATATAATAAATTATCTTTACCGTATTCTTGTTCTAAAAACTCTTTAGCATATTCAAAAAACTGCTTTGTATCTTCTGGCGTTTGATTATCAAAAAAATCATTGTCTGATGTAATTAAACCGTCAATGTGTTTAATCGCGTCTGTTCTAATTTTTCGTTTGCCTGTATAATTCTGTTCAATTTTTTCATCAATCAAGTTATTAAAATTCTGTTTATTAGCATTTACCAAATCATAATTTAAGTAAGTTTTACTATGGTCTATATCTTCATTTTCATAATTATTATTTTCTCTTTGAACATGTTTTTGTATGCCTGTTGTATTTGTTCCTGTTTTGACTTTTGAAACTCTAATAATTGAATACGACATATATAATTCACTCCTCAACAATAAGGTTAGTTAGGTAATTTAATACTTTAAGTCTAACACACTAGACTTATTTTGCAATAAGTCGTTAATACGTGTGCTCTGCGAGGCTTAAACCTGTTTTTGTGCAAGCACAAAAAATGGACTGAACAAGTCAGTCCATAAGTTCAAAACCTAAACACCAGCAACCAAAAATGGTGGTTGCTCATGTTCATAAATTTTATGATCACTATCGTGAACTAAAATTTAATTCACTAAGTTCAAATTCAAAATCTAAAATCAATCCAAATGTTCTAAAAATAAATTCTTCAAGTTTTCTAATTCTTCTTCATAACCATTTTCAAAATATATTGTATTATTATACTCCATTACTTTATCTCCCCTGTTTCCGGATTAATTGTTTTTGAATATATGGCTCTATATCCACATTGATAGTTACCTTCAAACCAAAGTCTAAAAGCACTAGCATTGGACGTAATAACATCTTGAACATAATTCATATTATCAATGCCATATTCTTCTCCATACATATCCAGAAATGACATTAAATCAATTACATTAACGATATGTTTAGTTTTAACTATATTTAATAAATCATTTTTTAAAGTACGCTTTTGACTTTCATCTAAAAAAATATATCTCTCAATATCAAAATCATTTAAATGAATAATATCTTCACTATCATATTTATGTTTGTTTTTTCTAATAGCATCTTTACTTTCGTGTGTTAAATATTTATAAACACTCTCGACACCATCTACAATTTCTATATGAGATAAAGATTTATTTCCTAACGCTCGTTTTATTTTCTTTCTTATACTTTCAGTTGTAACAGGATTTTTAGCAATATATAAAACGTGATAGTGTGGCTTTTTATAGACCTTACCACCGTTATTTATAATTACTTGTTCATCTTCGGTTAACTCTTCAAACTTTCTTTCTGTTTCATCTTTATCATGTAACGGACTAATCGCCATTGGAACATCAAGTTTTTCTAAATATAATTCCCAATCTTCTGGTATACTTTCTGGATAAATAATAAACGTAAAGTTTCTAGCCTTTGTTATTTGTTTAGTCATGTTATATAATTACCTTTGAAAATATAAGCATATATTCAAGAGCGGTCTTTTGCGAGGACGCTCTTTTTTTATACTCATTTTTCTCCTTTCTTATATTCATCTAAAATCAATGTAAGCATTGCTGATTTACTCAATCCCTTTTCTTTACATAACTTTTCTAAATACTCATAAAAACTATCCGACATAGTAATTGTAAATCTTTTCTTTTCAGTCATTTTTTCTCCTCTCAATCAAGTCGATTTATTAAAAACATAGTATCATAGTTGTGTACTTTATACAAATAAATACGTAAAAATGGTGAAACGTTGGAAAAATCACCAACAAACGGCGGTCATTTTAAAATGCTTGTATCCCTTGTGCCAGTAGGTTTAAACCATGATTATTGCGAAGTGTTGGCACTGGGCTCAATAATGGGGGGTCGTAGTAGTCCCCCTTTTTCCAACTAAATTTGATAAATTCTAAAGCAAAATACAAAAACAGGGCTAACAGATCACTTCGTGAAGTTAGCCCTAAAACCTAAACCATTAACTCAATTTATTTTTTTATTATTCACATCTCTAAAATTAAAATATAATTCCTAAAATTTGTATTATAACGATTAATACAATTAACAAAATTTGAGTTTTAAGTTCATCTTTATTTCCCTTTTTCAAAACATCAAAAAATGAAATTAGAAGGAAAATGGCTAATCCTATAAAAGAAATCCATTTAATCTCTAAAATTATACTAGTTAACCAAAAAATCAAAAATATTATTATTCCAGTAATTATAGATTTGTTAAGTTTCATAAAAATTCCTCTTTTCTTAAGTCTAGTAAAAGGTAAATCAGCTGAAAAGATAAATAAAATCTAACAACTAATCAAGTTATTTATTCCAATTTCCTTTTTGTCTTAAAGTTTGCGTCCTTAACAATCCTAAAAGCTGTCAGTCGGTCGGGTTAATAGCTGACGCTATCGACCGCTGTCGCTTTAAGTCTAAGTTAAGGACTCTTTAAGACAAAAAGTTTTCTCGGCATAAATGTGGGTATAATTAAATTAGATATACTTAAAACAATTCTTTAAAGATTTTGAACGCCATTCTATTTTTAGAGTGGCGTTTTTATTTATCTACCTCTACCCTTATCACGTTTTTGCTCTTTCTTTTCTTCTTGATATTCTTCAGGATGTATTTTTTTATCAAATATTTGTATAGCCTTTATCATAGGAGCATTATCTCTACTCACATCATTCATTAAATTCCTATATTTATTTCTACCAATAGCTTGCTCTAACTTCTCAAAAATCTCTCTAACAACTTCAATAAGATTAAGCGCATTATCAAGGTGTTTTTTGAGGTCTTTTATAACCTCATTTGCTCTTACTAAAGTTTTAGACATATCCTTGTTTTCTTCTCTAAGCTTACTATTTTCGTTTTTTAGGTCATTCAGAGCTTTATCTGACTTAATATACTCATAATCTTCTGTAATCGTTTGTGCTGCTTGTATTTGTTTCTGAAAGTTATTAAATTCTTCTTGGCTTATTACAACATTCCCTGTTTCTTGTATTTCTTTGTTGAACAATCCACCTACTTTTTCAGTTTCATGTTCATATTGGACGTTTAAAGGCTTTTTAAGCGTTTCTAATGATTTTTGGTATTGTTCTATCAACTCACTGCTTTTTTGTTGTATATGGCTTAATTTTTGGCTCTCACGCTCATATTCTTGCTTATGGTATTCTGTTTTTTGCTTATATCGGCTTACCTGATCATGTTTAGCATTTGTAACTTGTCTTGATTGTCCTCGGTCCAAATCATACCCACGTTGATTCACATATTCGTTAAATCTATCTTGAAACGCTGTTAACGCCTTTTTATTCCCTACAACTTCTTTTGCACTTAATCTACCGTCATCAGTGATAGGGACAACACCATAATGCATATGTGGGGTTTTTTCGTCCATATGAACTGTTGCATATAATAAATTATCTTTACCGTATTCTTGTTCTAAAAACTCTT
>CAJTXV010000059.1 GCA_910584255.1 uncultured Bacilli bacterium | reverse complement strand
TATGAAAAAAAGTGCATATAATGTTTTACTCATTACACACACTAAAAATTATACAGCCATAAAAAAGACATACAAGATTAATCCCTGTATGTTTTTTCATTTTTAATTTTTAGTATCAATCGAATACCAACCATCATAATAATTAGAAATAAGAAACTGTCAAAGACAAGAGCAATGATAGTCATGACTTGATTTTTTTTGGTAGGTTTCTCTGAATTAGAATCTGGTTTTGGATTTTTTTCTTCTGGTTTTTTGGATTCTACCTGATTCTCATCAGTAGTAGGTGTTTGTTCTGGTTCAGGTTCTGGTTTCTTACTTCCTTCTTTGATATAGTAAACCTTTATAATATTTTCTTTTACATTTTCAGTAATAGTTAGTGGATAGTTTTCAGTTTTATCTAAAACATAACCTTTCTTCAACTGATCAACATAGAAATCAATAATAGTACCAACTGGTTTATAGAAAGTAAGAGTTTTATTAGTATCTCGTACATTATCATAATAGTAGTAAATTTGATATTTTTTATTTCCTTTTGGGCCTTGATTGATAGGGCTATTTGTAGATTCATTATTGTTAGACTCGGTAGAATTATTCGCTGGAGATTGAACTGGAGTAGGTTCTGGTGTAGTTACGGCAATTTCAATGGAAGTAGGTTTGGGAGTTGGATGAAGTGTTTGAGTAGGTGCAATAGTAGGAGTCGGAGTCGACACTGGAGTTGCTGTAGGAGTAGAAGTTATTGTTGGGGTTGGTCCTGTCTTCTGAACCTTCACTGTTCCAATATAATTAGCTCCTAATTCTTCATTATAAATCTTATTGTTTGCAAATTGAATACAGTGATAATTATGATCATTTGTAATATTTCCATATTCTGAAATCCGTAAATATACTTCATATGTATCTTCTTTAATTGTTTCTGGAAGTGAGATATCAAGTGATTCTTCTGTAATTTTTTTAGAATCCCATGTCGTTGCATCTATATTTGTTCTTAACTCATAAACATCATTTTCATTTTTTAAGACAATCGATACTTGTTTCTTCTTAATCAAATTAGCAAATCCTACATTTTCAATTTTTAGTTTTATATGAAATCCTTCTTCTTGATTTGAAATTGGTAATTCAGAATCTTTCAAAACAAAACGATAACCTAAATGATTTTCTATATATTTATAAGCTGACTCATTTTTATAGATAGGATCTTCTCCTAAATAGGGAGTAGTTTTAAATCCTTCCATTACTTTATCATTCCAATAAGGATTTAAATAAGTCGTATGCGTTAAAAAAGCTTCTTTTGACAGATACTCAATAGTATTGAGTGGAGTACCAGATGAAAAGTTAGCAACCAATTCTCCTCCATAAAAGGTATGCTTTGCTTGACTAGAAAGCCACTTAACTTCTATATCTCGATTGGCAAACGTTCCTAAATCTGTTTCAGAACCTAAATAACCATCGTTAAAAATTCCAACTTGATAAAAAGGAGTTCCTACTTCTGGAAAATCAGTATCCAATAGGCTTCGATCTATTTGACGAAAGGAAGCATAATAACCAGGAGTTCTCACGGAAACTTTCATTTTTTCTTCTGTAACCTCTAATAATTTTGTAAGTGCAATAGAAACGTTTTCATTGGTACAGATTTTACTACTATGCATTTCTCCCCAAGGACCAAAAAAGCCTAATTCTATATTGGCAATTACATCTGAATATTCTAATAGAATAGGGCCAATTTGTTCAATATGAGTTAAAATCATATCCAAGGATGGTTCCTTATTTGCATCTCCATTAAAATTATCATAAGCAAAACGGATAATTATAGAGGCATTATTTTCCTTTACATTTTTTATTGTTTGTATTAGAGCATTTAGGGCATCTTCTGACAATTCCAAATCTTCTTGATTATTATTTTTACTAGAAAATGCACCAATTCCAATTCTTAAATGAACTAGGTTACTTTTAGGATTCAGTGATTTATTGTCTTTTACTTTTAAATTATATCCAATTGGATTATAGAATCCACGTTCTGGATTTCTAAGGGAATTTAAGCTTTCCGTGTAATCAATAGAATCAGCATATGAAAAAGATTCACTCTCTCCAAGAATGGAAAAACTTGCCTGAAAAATTAAAGTAGTTACTAATAAACAAACGGCAAATATTAAAATTTTAATTTCTTTCTTTGCTATCATAATAAAACCTACTTTCTACCTTATAATTATTCTACTATAGATAAGGAAAAATGGAAATAATAAATCAGTAATATTTAAAAAGAAAGAAATTTAGCTATAAAAAATTTTTTTATTTCTTTTTCCCTTAAGACATGCTATAATTCTAGTTGTAGGTGATACAAATGCAGAAAAAAAAGAAACGAAAATTAAATTACGAAAAAAATTATGGACCAGATAGTGAAGTATTAAAAATTGTTAAAATTTTAATCGCAGTCGTTTTATTCTTAGTAGTATTCTATCTTTTAGCAATGATTATGACTGGTGAAATTAAATTTGGAAATAAGAAAACTAAAGAAGAAACAACACAAATTCAATATGATGAAATTTTAGCAGGAGAAACATTCAATAAGAACGAAGATGAGTATTATGTGTTATACTTTAACTTTTCAGAAAAACTTTCTTCTACCTATCTAACCTATCGTGATGGATACTTAGAAAAGACAGAACATTTCCCTATGTATATGGTAGACTTAGAAAAGGGATTTAATACTAGCTATGTTAAAAATAATGAAGAAGAAATAAAAGAATACCCAGAAAATATCAGTGAGTTGAAAGTAGTGAATCCAACCATTGTAAAGGTAAAGGATAAAAAAGTAGTAGAAAGAGTAGAAGGAAAGGATAAAGTAAAAGAGTTCTTAAAAAATATCAATAGTTAATTTTTACACCAAAAAGCATAGAATATAGTAAGAAAAATAAAAAAACGAAAAAAACGTGTTGACTATTTAAAGAGGCTATTATATAATTAAAACGTTCCTGTTATTAAAACAGTGAAACGTTCTAAATGGGCTTGTAGCTCAGGTGGTTAGAGCGCACGCCTGATAAGCGTGAGGTCGATGGTTCAAGTCCATTCAGGCCCACCATTTAGAATATAAAGATATCTTCCTAGGTATCTTTTTTTAATTTATTTGGAGGTAGATCAATGAATAAGTTTCATCAAATAATTGAAGAAATCTGTAAAGAAGAACAAATAAAATGTAAATTACTATCTAAAGATTGGATCTATCTTTTAGAAAAAGAAAATAAGATAAGATATATTGCAGGTTATAAATTTGATTTAAACGGACATGGAATTGGAAATGTATTAGATGATAAATATGCCTTTTATGAAGTCCTTTTAGAAAAAGGATATCCAACAATTAAACATCACATTATTTTTAGAAATTATCAAAAAGAAGAAATAGAAAAATTATTTTCTAAGTATCATGAAAATGTAGTCATTAAATCAAATACTGGAACCTGCGGAGGGGAAGTTTTTCATATTGTAGATAAAGAACAACTTTTTAAGGTAATTGATACTCTATTAAGCAAACATTTTTCTATTAGTCTTTGTCCTTTTTATTCTATCATATATGAATACCGTGTAATTGTATTAGATAAAGAGGTAAAAGTAGCGTATCAAAAGGAAAAAGCAACTGTAATAGGAAATGGAAAATCAAGTATCCGAACATTACTTGAAGAATTTAATCCTTTCTATTTTAAAGAAAAAGATTTAGATGATTCTTTTAATCGGATACTTAAAAAAGGAGAAAGATTTACTTACAGTTGGAAGTTTAATCTATCCCAAGGAGCAATTCCTATAGAAATAAAAGATCAATCAATCAAACAAGCAATTTCTAATTTAGCTTTAAAAGTAAGTAATCATCTAGAAATTACTTTCGGTAGTATTGATATTATTCAAACAGAAGAAGATGAATTATTAATTATGGAAGTAAATAGTGGAGTAATGATGGATCGTTTTATAGAACTCTATCCCAATGGATACAAAATAGCAAAAGATATTTATAAGAAAGCAATCCTAAAAATGTTTTAAAATAGAATCTGTGTTATAATAAGCACGATTTAATGAAAGGACGGAAAAAAAAGTTTCAATATGCAAAAGAAGTTTTAAAGAAAAAAGTAAAAAAGGAAAAAGAAATCTTAGAAAAAAAAGAACACGAAAAACATAAGATTGGAGGAAAATTAAGTACAATCGTAGAATATGATCATATAAAAAAAGAAATTCATGATACTAAAATAGAAATAGCTGGAATATTCTTGTTAGCGATAGTGGTTGGGGGACTGTTTTTACTAGCTGGAACCACTGTAGAACTAATATCTTTAGCAATAGCATATGCTCTTGCAGTAGTAGCCATTTTTGTACCAAAAAGAATTCGCAATTTAAAAAATATAAAACACAATTAGGAAAAAATTCTCAAGAAGAAGTGGACGAATTAAGAAAAAATGAAGAAAGAATGAAAGAGGATTATAAAAAGTTAGAGCAAGAACAAGAAATGATGCCATTTGAAGAATTTTTAAATGAATCAATAGATTATGGAAATGTACAGCTAGAAGTATCAGAAGTAGATCGTAGAGAAAAAGTTTTTATGAAAAGAAAATAATAGATGACAAAATAATAATAAATAGCTAGGATAAAATAAATGTTATATTTAGAATAACAGTTATTTAAGAGTAGATAGAAAACATCTATTCTTTTTTAGTGAACTTAAAATGTTTAGTTGTCAATGATGTGACACCTAAATAAGTGGTAAAAAATATTAAT
>CAJTXV010000058.1 GCA_910584255.1 uncultured Bacilli bacterium | reverse complement strand
TATGAAAAAAAGTGCATATAATGTTTTACTCATTACACACACTAAAAATTATACAACCTAGAGAAAGTAGGTTTTAGCTGCCTTTATATGTAAAAATCTAATGGGAAAGTATATTGAAAAATCCAGGTATTTCATTTTCATAATCTAATGATAACCAAAATCTAATTCTTTTAGGACCCCTATCATAGATTCTCTTAACATCATTAAAAAACGCTAACTTAACTTTTTTAATATTTGTAGATTGAATAAAGAATTTTTATCCATGGTAGAATTATCATCCTGTTTAACAGTACTAAATCGTTATAAAAATTTTCCTGATTTAATTTAATAGGTACAATATAATCACCTTTTCCACGTTAGATTTTTGGGTATTTAAGGCATCCCAGGTGATGATATTTCCTTTAATATTGATTCTATCTAATATTTTAGGAATCGTAGGAATTTCATTGGTTCTGTCCTCAATTTTTTCACTGGCGACACATAATCCTAAATTATTTGAATAAACGTTTAAAACATTTAAGGATTTAACTTTATCTCTAATATCATTTTCGTTTCTTGCACTACCATTATCGGTTTTGTCATCAATGTTCATAATATCATTTTCACTAGAAAAAAGTTTTAAAACATCTTGCGCAAATAGGACACAAATATTTTCGGGTTCATCTGGTTTAATAATAGAAAAAACACTTTTATAGGTAATGGCAGATGGAATACCACCTGTGAGCATTAAGAAATTTTTTAACCAATCTTTTTTTTAAATCGCAAAGTCATGGATTTCTTCCCAATCATTAAAATTACCTAAAGTAGCTAAAAAACTTACAACTACAATATCCCATATTTTATATTTTACTTTACCTTTCTGTCCTCCATCAGATAAGAGTTTTACTTTCTCTTTAAAATCTTTTAAAGCAGCATAATTTAGTTCTTCAATATTTACCTTATATTTATCCAAGAGTCTTAAGTTTATTTCGGTTTTAGTTAATTTTTTCTTTTCCATAAACAACACCTAAGAAATATTTTACAGGCACTTTACGAATATTTCATCCAAATTATGAGCTTTTTTAGATAATATATTTTCTATTTATTTTATAAATGAACGTTGTCAATATCTATATGTCACTTTTTTCATGTGCTTATCCTGTACTTCTTCTTTTTTCAATTTACAAAAACAAATTCTTATGATATTCTTTGGTATAGTAGGTGATAGAATGATAGGGGTTTCTTTTTCTATTTCGTGTTGTATATTTTTAACAATTATTGCAACACAGTACTTTTTAAAAGAACGGTTAAAAAATAGCGATAATCAAATCTTTTCTACACTAATTATTATCAATTTAATAGGAACTGTACTAGATATTATTGGATTTTTTTCATTCAGCATTCTTGGAGTTGATTCTAGTATTAGTATTTTTATTTCTAAAATTTATCTTAGTTACTTTTTAACCTATGTTTTTTGTTTGACCATCTATGTATATAGCATATCCTCACAAAAAAAATCTGTGAAAGTTTCCTGGATGATTGCTCTTTTCATACTATTAAATATTATTATATTTTTATTGCCAATTCATATTGTAATGCAAGAAAATGTAGGATTTTCTTATGGATTAAGTGTAAATGTTGCTTACACCATAGGATTTATATTATTGTTCTTAATGATTTTCTTACTAATCAAATATAGGAAAAATATAAAACCGAAAAAGTTAATTCCTATTTTTGCTTTCATTTTTTTAATGATTATCACAGCTGTAGTTCAAAAAATTAATCCTGCAGTTACTTTGTTATTACTATCCAATTCTATTGTTACAACCCTTGTTTATTTTACGATTGAAAATCCAGATTTAAAAATGATCCAGGAACTAAACATTGCGAAAGAACAGGCAGAAAAAGCAAATCATGCCAAAACAGATTTTTTAAGTAGTATGTCACATGAAATAAGAACACCTTTAAATGCAATTGTTGGATTCAGTCAAGCTCTATCTGAAGAAGATATTCCTGAAAATGCAAAAGAAGAAGTAAAAGATATTTTAATGGCTTCTGAAAACCTATTAGAGTTAGTAAATGGAATTTTAGATATTTCTAAGATAGAAGCAAATAAATTAGAAATTATAAATACAGAGTATAGTATCCAAAAACTGTTAGATGATTTAGTTACTTTAACTAGAGCACGTCTTGGAGAAAAGCCACTAGATTTTCGAGTAAACTTTGATTCTTCTCTTCCAAAAGTTTTATATGGAGATCATACAAGACTAAAACAAGTGATACTAAATCTTTTAACAAATTCAGTCAAATACACAAAAAAAGGATACATTTTATTTAGCGTAGCTTCTATACAAAAAGATGGAATTTGTCGCTTAATTATTTCTGTTGAAGATAGTGGAATTGGAATTAAGCCAGAAAAAATAGATAAATTGTTTACAAAGTTTGAACGTTTTGATATAGAAAAGAATATTACTATTGAAGGAACAGGATTGGGTCTCGCCATTACCAAAAAACTAGTAGGATTAATGCATGGAAAAATTATTGTACAAAGTGTTTATGGAAAGGGTTCTAGATTTACAGTTGCCATTGATCAAAAAATTGTAGAAAATCAAACAACAGTAATTGAAACCGAAAATATAAAGCCAGAAACGATTGATATTACAGGAATGAGAATTTTAGTAGTAGATGATAACAAAGTTAATTTGAAAGTAGCAGAGAGATTACTAAAAAATTATCATGCAGAAGTGATTTCAGTAATGAGTGGGGCAGAGTGTATAGAACTTTTAGAAAAAGAAAATTCGATTGATCTAATTTTAATGGATGATATGATGCCAAAAATGAGTGGTGTTGAGACTTTAAAAAGGTTAAAGGAAAATAAAGAGTTTCATATTCCTGTAGTTGCTTTAACAGCCAATGCTATTTCTGGAATGAGAGAAAAATATTTAGAAGATGGATTCCAAGATTATTTATCCAAACCAATTGAAAGAAAAGAATTGGATCGTGTTATTCAAAAGTACAGCAAGAAGAGTTAATCTTCTTTTTTTCTAGTGTAAAGCATGTTAAATAACTAGAAATCTACGTTTTGGTATGGTATACTTAAATCAAGAATAGGAAGTGAACGTATGAAAAATAAAGGGTTTTTAATGAATCAAGGAGTAAATATTGAAAAGAGTTTAGAATTACTTGGAGATATAGAAACTTATAATGATATAATCCAAGACTTTTTAAAAGATATACCAGATAAAGTAAGTAAATTGAAAGAATATAAAGAAATATCGGATATGCCAAATTATGGAATTATTGCACATTCTTTAAAAAGCGATGCTCGTTATTTTGGGTTTGATGATTTAGGAAAACTTGCATATCAACATGAATTAAAAGGAAAGGAAAATGATACACAGTATGTAACAGAGCATTTCAATGAACTGATGAGTGAAATTGATAAAGTTATAAAAATCGTTCAAGAATATTTAGGAATAGAAAATGCAAGTGGAGAAACGACAACGTCTATACCTTCTGTAGTAAAAGATAAAACCATCCTAGTAGTAGATGACTCTAATATTGTTCGTAACTTTATTCAAAAGATATTTAATGATACATATGAAGTATTAATTGCAAGTGATGGGAATGAGGCACTAAATATTATTAAGGAAAATCAAGAAAATCATAGAATTATTGGAATGCTTTTAGATTTAAATATGCCAAATATAAATGGATTTGAAGTTTTAGACTATTTTAGGGAAAATCAATTATTTAAGAAGATTCCAGTTTCTATTATTACGGGAGAAGCATCTCGTGAAATGGTTCAAAAGGCTTTTGAGTATCCAATTGTTGATATGTTAAATAAACCTTTTAATGAACAAGATGTAAAAAGGATTGTTGAAAGAATTATCGTATTTAGCGAAGCACAATAAAAGATAGGAAAGTCCTATCTTCTTATTTTTCTAAATGAATAAAATTCCCAACTTTTAAGGAATCTATACTTCCTAAGGGAAGCTCTAAAATATAGTAGGCACCCTGAATTGGAAATAAGATATGATAGATAGGGAATTCTTTTTTTAACTTAAGAATCCTCATATCTTTATCACATACGATAATATCAATCTTTTGAAACATAAAACAAGTATGAATAGAGCGACAATTAGGAAAGCACTTGCCAGTTGTAATCCTTTTCCTTTGAAACATAAATCCTAAGAGACGTTTCCCAAAGGTATGACAAAATTCAATCCCAATCGTTTGATTTGGTAGTTTTAATTGATACTTCAAAGTAATCACCTATTTTATTATACCGACAAAAAAGGAAATTGACAAATAAATTAAATTCTTATAAACTTAAGTTAAAGTAAAGGTGGAATCCATATGAAAATAGGAAGTCGTAGTATTCGTTTTAAAAATACAAACGGTCAGGCTCTAGTGGAATATGTTTTAATTATTGCCTTAATTTCAGTTGTGATTATTGCCGTTGTTAAAATATTAGGAGGCCATGTAATGGACTCTCTCACAAAAACATCCTGTTCTGTTTCAGGAACTACTTATGTTCCTGGAGAAAAAAGTGGTCAAGGAAAGTGTGTGGATAAAGGGAAAGATGATAAGGATAATGAAGATGACGAAAATGAATGGAATATAGAAGATGCATTTTAAAAAATAATTTTAGATTTGGTGGAAGATTTGAATAGTTTATGTTTCAATCTTTTTTAATAATTCTTTTAAAAGTACATGATACGTGGTAAAATAAATGATAAACTTTAACAAAGGAGGTTTTAAGCATGGATATAAAAAAGGTGATAGATAAATTGACTAATAAACAACAAACAACAAACAACAAAAAAGAGGAATCTAAATTTTTACCTAAAAATTATACAATGAAAGAAATATATGATGCTGAGATATTAGTTATAGGTAAACTAGAATATATTTCTAGTGACAGACTGTTGACAAATATGTTCAACAGTCTTTTCATAAGCAAATAAATTTGATA
>CAJTXV010000057.1 GCA_910584255.1 uncultured Bacilli bacterium | reverse complement strand
GAATAATGATATAATCAGTAACGAATAATTAGTAATGGATAATTCCTGATTATCCTATAAAAACAAAGGAATTGTTTATATAAAAATTATGAAAGAGTGTATTTACAAAAATATAAGTGGCAGATCTGAACTTATTAATAAATTAGTAGATAACTACATGAATTCATCTGCTTCGGATGTTTCTATTATTTTAGGAAATCATGGAAGCGGAAAATCTTATGTATTATTTGAAGTAATAAGAAATATACAAACACAAAAGAATCTTCATAAGAATATTCAAATCTATATCCCAGATGAAGATAAACTGTCTTTGCAAAATAATTCTAATGATATTTCAGTAGATAGTGTCGAAGCAAGCATTTCTTTACCCTTACGCTGGGGAATTGGAATTGATGTTGGAACTTCAGCATCAAGAAAAAATAGCGAAAGCCAGTTCAATCATATATATAATCTTTTAAAGAAGAGATTTTCTAGCGATATATTAATTTGTATTCCCAAATATTCGGAACAGGATAACAAAATCAAACTTTTAGTCAAGATATTAGTAGAAAATCTACAACGGTTAAAGAAGATATTTAAACATAGAATGTATTTTTTAATAAGTAATTTAGACGGATCATGTCTAAATGATTTTATGGAATGCTCAACTATTGATAAAATCTTATTGGAAGATTATGAAGAAAGGGATATTTGGCAATATCTAACTGAAAAACATAAATTTGTTTTAGATCAAACTGATGTAAGAGAAAAGCTAAAGCAGATAAAAAAAATATGTGCTTCAAATTTAAAATTAGTAGATTTTTTGTATGTTGATTTTGTGGAACAGAATCTTGATTTTTTTAGAGCCTTAGATTCTGTTGTTTCATACCGCTTAAATCAATTAAAGAAGGATGGAACAGAAAGAAATGTAAGCGAGTATGATATGGAAGATATCATTTTGACTTCTTCATTAAGTTTAAAAAGTTTTGGCAGCCATGAAATTGCAATGATAACTAATAAACAGACGGATATTGTACGTGAAGGCTTGTTGCTTGCACAGAAGCAGATTATTTTAGAACAAAATTCTCTTCATTTTTACAAATTTACTTGTGAAGAAATCCAGACAATTTTAAGAAAAGAACTGGCTCTTAGAAATCGAGAAAGGTACTTGGATTACTATAATTACTATAGTATGCAGGAGCAAGACCAATATTATTTGAGAGCCTATTATTTATGGACTTATAATTCCTGCATAAAGGATGAAATATTTGCCCTTTTAATACTTGCATATTCTAATGCTTTAAACTTTAATGATTTGGCTCAAATAATAAAAATAGATAAAATAATTTATGAAGATCCAAATTCTCGTTTTAGTAAAGATTATAAAACAATAAAGTCCTTTTATGATTTGTTGGGAAAAGAATCTGTCGATTATTTGGAATTAAAAAATATATATTTAGATTTACAAAAAGATTATTTTGAAATACCATTAAAAGCAGAATTGGCAAGAGCTATTTTTCACTTTATGTTTAAGCATTTTCCACCGTGGGATTTGGAACTAAAGCACATTTTAAACCAAATAGTTCAATATGCTATACAAGATATATGTTTATCACTTTCGGAATATCCAATTAAAATTAATTTAATTGATGAGACAGTATTACGGTTAAGGCTTATATATGATATTTCACCTTTTGTATTGGACTCTATAAATGATGTTCACTTATTTCAAAAATTATATGATCTTAGTCTTAAATTGAGTAATAGTGTTTGCATATCACAATCAAGTCGAAGTATTGCAAAATATATGGAAAATGTTTTTAATCGTAAAGCTTTTTTATTTGTAAATCAAATGCAATGTAATATATTTTACGATAAGGCAAAGAAGTATTTTTATGACAATGGCATATGGGACGAATATTGTATTACATTAATATGTGAAGCAGGTACAAATATTGTTATTCAAAAATATGAAGAGGCCTTGCTCTGCTGTCAAAAAGCCAAAAGAATTTCTTCGGCAAAAGATGTGTTAATACCACAATCTGAAAAATTAATGAATAATATAATAATTGCTGATTTTTTTAGGTATGAGCAGACGCACTCTTCAAAAAAATGCTTTATTTATTCTCAAAAAGCTGCAAAAAAACTGCGGAAATACCTTCATAGGAGACCTTGCGCAACAGAATTCGTTATTACAACCAACATTTGTTCATTGTTTCTTTACTCAGGGAACATTTATGAATATTGTAGTTACAAGAGATATTTAGAGCGTTTAATGGATTGTGACGATGTATCAAATATTAGTGATGAAGATGTTGACGACTTTTACCGATACTATTTTGCGTGGTTTGAAGTATATAAATATATATTGGAAGAAGAGTGGGAACAGGCAGAAAAAATAGCTTGTAACTTAGAGGGTTTTGTACCTTCATTATTTAAAAAACAAGAAGTTTTTTGGGATAAAAAACTTCTTGCTTTAAAGGAAATTATAACAGCACAAAGAAAAGTTGATGGGTATGATTTTTGTAGGAATTTAGTTCCTCTAAAACGAAGAGCTAGTGAATTGGCGGTATTTTTTTGCCGAGGTCTTATGCTTTCCGATATACAATATACCTCCTATGATTGATTTGCATTATAATTTGATATGCAACAGGCCATAATTACTTTATAAATATCGTTATATTCCAAATGCATCATTTTTTCGAATAAATAAGCAATAGAACTGTGTTTTATAGTGTATGGAGTTCCGGCTATATCAATTAAGTATGGTTGTTCTCCTTTTATACGGAAATCGAATCGCGCATAATCTTCAATTTCAAGAGCGGCAGCAGCTTTGATTGCCGTATATTTAATTTGGTTTATTACTTTATAATTTACAGTATTTGCCAAATCTTGAAAAGAATAATTATATGAATTAGAGGTATTAGAGTCCAAAAAATGATTTTCATTTATTACAATTTCAACTGGTTCCAAAGCGTAATACTTATGCTTAAATTGTATTACAAGCACTTCACACTCTGGCCCATCTATGTATTGTTGTAAAAGTATCTGTTTAGCTCTCATACGATCTATAATTTTTCCTATTTTTCCATAATAATCTTTTTCGACTAACATATAATTATCGCTAAGTACTCCTTGGCTTGCGGATTCATATACATTTTTGATTAAAATCTTCTCCCCAATGAAATTTTCTGCGGTTTTAAGACTATCCTTTGTACAGAGAAGTGTTTTTGGGGCTACAATTCCATAATTTGAAAGAATTTGCATAAAAAACCACTTATTTCTTAATAATGAAATTGTAAATGCATTGGAGCCTGTATAATGTAAGCCACACAAATCACAAAAAGAAGGTATCAAAGATTTTTTACCTTGTGCAACTCCGTCCCGACTGAAATTATATACATAGCATTCGCTTGGCAAGGGTTTTTCTTTAATTACATATTCAATGAAATTTAATTCTGAATAAAAAACTTTTGCAAAGCCAAATATATAAAAGAGAGCTGATGCAATTTCAGCAAACTCTTTTCTGGAAAAAAATTCGCTATCATCTGCGTGAGGAATATATTGAGACAGCAGTGCTGTTTTTTCTTGTGCATCGGCAATAATATATAAATCAAAGTTTATATCAATTTTCT
Organism: uncultured Bacilli bacterium; assembly: GCA_910584255.1. Lineage (GTDB taxonomy): Bacteria > Bacillota_I > Bacilli_A > RF39 > UBA660 > Alloscybalousia. The sequence goes on along the minus strand of CAJTXV010000057.1, from coordinate 1,346 downwards.
GAAAATAATTTAAGCATTTTCTTAAAATATCCATAGTCATTTACTCCTTATTGCATAATTTACAAAATTTATTTGGAAACCTAGGCGTTTATAAAAATGCGAGGCTTGTTCATCATAAACATTTACTCTTAATTCTTTATTGATAAGTTTTGAAAATGTAATTATTTTTTCAACTAATTTACTTCCTGACAGTTGATTTCTGTGGGATTGGTCTATATATATTCTTCTTAGCAGTAAAGACCTTTCTTCAAGAACTAAACTAAAAACTCCAATTTGCTGACCTCCTTTTTTTATGATGTACGAATATTCGTTTGGAGCAAAGTCAATAGGCTGGTCTATGCTATGAATATGATCAGGGTGTTTCAAGTTATAATCTTCAAAAAGTTTTCTTATATAGATAACAGTTTGCTCTTGATTAACTTCAAAGGAAAAATAATTATTATAATCTTCCAAATTTAAAAAGTATTTATTCGGAGTTAAGTAATATTGATAACATAGCTCTTGTGCAAGTTTGTACTCATATGCATTATTCATTTCCATAGCCGTATCAGAAGGTATTTCATATGTATAAATTGGAAGCGTATCAATAATATCTAAAAAATAGTCATCCCAAAATTTATTACTATTGTGCAAATTTTCGAATGTCCCTATTTGGTTGATAAAATTTTGAATATATTTGGAATCTTTTTTACTCCAAAAAGATATTCCGAAAATACAAGGTTCATTAAAATATCCGATGTCAAAAGAAGTTATTTGCCCTGTAATATTAGTAGCCGGCTTCCATGCATCGGGTTCAGGATTTGGATATTTCATTACATAATAGTAACTATACGGCTTATAAGCAAAGATATTTTCTGCTAAAACAACATCTCCCTCGATGATAAATGTGTCGCCAATTTCATTTTTTACATGATATATTCCATAAAGTGTAGAGATGGAAGTTTTTGGATCTGATATAATTGAACAATTATATTTATGGTGTAGATATGCATATTGATCAGAATATTTGCCTGAGATTATGATTATATCATCGATTCCATAATCTTTTAACATTATTATAGTTCGTTCGATATTCGGTATGCCTAAGATTGGTAAAAGTGGTTTATGAATTAACTGCTTGCTTGCAACCATACGTGATCCCTGACCACCTGCTAAAATTATTGCGTTCATTTTTGACACCTCTGCCCAAGAATATATGGAATATGCATAGGTATTATTTTTTATACCTATACAACTTCTTTTATTGAATAACTTTAAGTATCCATCGCATTGCTAAAGCATCTCTAACCATGGATAATCAGGAATTATCCATATTTCATATTGACAAAGTGTGACTATTGGAGTAG
>CAJTXV010000056.1 GCA_910584255.1 uncultured Bacilli bacterium | reverse complement strand
GTTAGGAATTATTTTTATTCAATTAGGGAAAATATGACAAATTTTCAATTTTTACGTTTATACTAAAGTTAATTCAAAAAGAAAAGGAGGTCCTTCAAATGGGTATCGCTGAAATCGTAGGTGGAATTGTAGATATTATTAAAACTATCATTAACAAATTCGCTTAATAACTAGCTTTTCTTTTAACATTATAAAAAAGAGGAAATCATCAGTTGGGTTGATGATTTCCTTTTTTAATTTTGGCTATACATTTTAGCTTCCAAATAAATCTCTGACAATTCTTTCGCTTGATTTGCCATCCTGATATTTAAAGTGCTTGTCTAAGAATTTTGGCACCTTTTCTTCTTCAAAGTCTTTGTTATCTAGTGATTCTATCAGTTCTTCGAAGGTTTCTACGATTTTACCAGGCACAAACGTTTCATATGGCTCGTAAAAATCTCTTGAAGTAATATAATCTTCTAAATCAAATGCATAGAATAACATTGGACGTTTGAACACAGCAAATTCATAAACTAGCGAAGAATAATCACTTATTAGAATATCTATGACAAACAGTATGTCATTTACTTCTCTAAAGTCTGATACATCTACAAAATATTTTTTATATTCTCTAGGAATGTTCAGTTTATTCTTCACAAACGGATGCATTTTAAATAAAACAACCGCATTGTTTTCACGACAATAGCGTGCAAAACGAGTTAAGTCAATTTTGAAAAATGGGTAGTGAGCACTTCGATGACCATTTCCTCTAAATGTTGGTGCAAAAAGGATAACTTTTTTCCCTTTAATAATCGGTAATTCATCTTCCATTTCTGCTATAATTTTTTGTTCATAGTCTTTATCAAATAAAATATCCGTTCTTGGTACACCAGTAGGTATAATATATTTTTCTTTAATACCAAATGCTTCACCGTAGTATGGGATATCATTTTCTGATGAAACATAAGCTTTTGTATAGTTTCTATGGTTAGGAGAATTGAAAAAAGGGCCTCCTTTTTTACCTGTACGACTAAATCCGACTGTTTTAAATGCACCCACTGCATGCCATAGTTGAATGATTTCTTGGCTCTTTCTGAATTTAATAGTATAAAGAAGTGGATGATAGTCATCAACAAATATATAATCAGCTTTTCCTAATAAGAATGGAAACCTAAATTTATCAATTAACTTTCTTCTTTCTGTAATATCAGATTTGAAAATCGTATGAATTTTATATTTTTCATCTAATTTTTTATCTAACATTTCATTATAAACAAATTCAAAGTTACCAGACATTTCTGCACGCGAATCTGAAGTAAATAATACTGTGTTCCCTTTTTTTAAGTGAAAGAATTTTGTAATATTAAATATTGTTTTAAAGAAAAAGTTACGTACTTTAAATGATCTTTTGTTATATTTACTTCTGTACTCTTTATATTTAGTTACTATCTTCTTTTCTTTTGGTTTTGGAGCTTGGAATTTAATGTCTAGTACAAACTCGTTAACTTCTCTAGAAATTTTAGGTATTACTTTGTAAGTTGTTTTTTTAGAGTCGCCGCCTCTTTTAAATTCATGCTTAAAGTAGCTTAATAAATAATTATTTTTTCCATTACGCGTTTCTATTTCTTCATAATGCTCTAATTGTTCTTCATCTAATTCATATTTTAATGGGTCTAATAATGTTTCATTAACATTTGCAATATAATCAAATTTACCTTTATAAACAAGCAAATATTGATCAGATGGTAAATAATTCCCATCATCTAATATAGCAACATTAAAACGTGCTATAAAATGATTACCATCTATTTTCACATCATTTGCCTGTAATTCTTTTGTTTCTGTTAAATTTCTAAGAATGAATCCATTACTTACTATTTCTATATCTTCAGCATAACCTTCGATAAAAAGTTGGATTCTTTCCCAATATATATTTACAACTTTTAACTTATACTTACTCAACTTTTCTTTCCACTCCTAAGCTAATCTCAGTCGTTACATTACCCACTTTATAACCGTTTTACCCCAAGAGGTTGACAGGTCAGATTCAAAAGCATCAACTGCATCATTTATAGTTCTTACTTCAAATTCTTGGCCTTTAAGTAAAGATAATTTTTCTATAACGTCTGGATATGTTCTATAAAATTCAGCAATATCTTTAAAATCTTGCGCACCACTTCTACTACTGCCTATCATCGTAATGCCTTTTTCCAACACTAAACGCGTGTTTACTTCAATAGGGTATTCGCTAACACCTAGTAAAGCAATACTGCCTTCTGGTGAAATTAAATTAATAATTTGATCGACTGCAGATTGACTGCCTTTTCCGCCGACACATTCAAAAGCATGATCAATTATTAAATCTTCTGGTACACGGTTAATATAAAATACCTCATCTACAAATGAGAAATGACTTAACTTAAAATCCGTTTTCCCAAACACGTAAATTTTCGCTTCTGGATATAACTTACGTAATAAAATAGATGTTATAAAGCCTAAATTACCGTCTCCCCATATGCCAAAACTGCCTTGTGTTTCTATAGATTTCTTCTGAAATCGTTGTATAGCGTGCCAACTTACAGACACGAGTTCTGAATATGAAACAACACTCAAATCTATATCATCCGGTAATTCAACGATTCTATCATGTTCCATAAAGACATAATCTTGCATAAAACCATCAAAACCACTTGATCTAAATTTACTACTTGGTAAATAGTTTTCACTGATGACTTCGCTTTTTTCAATAGGTGTATTCGGTACCATAATCACTTTCGTCCCGACTTTATACTCGCCTTTGTTATCGTATACAACCTCTCCTACGCCTTCATGTACTAATGACATAGGGAGTTTCTTTTCAAGAACTTGTTCATTACGACTACCAGTATAGTATCGTTGGTCAGCCGCGCAAATTGATAAATATAAAGGTCGTACGATAACTTTATCACTCTTAATATTCTCATTATTATAAGTCACTTCAAATTGACGGGGCGCTACAAGTTGATAAACCTGATTAATCACTCAACATCCCACCTTTAATAATAGAATTGGCAACTTTTAAATCATAAGGTGTTGTAATTTTAATATTGTAAAGTTCCCCATCTACTAATTTCACTTTTTTATTTAAAACAACGAGTATTTTACAAGCATCTGTTAAAATTTTTTTATCTTCATCAGATAAGTTATAGTAACTATTTTTCAATAAATTAATGTTAAACGATTGTGGCGTCTGGCCTTGATACATATGATCTCTTACAGGAATGCTTGAAATATCTTCTTTATTTTCAGATTCGATAATTGTATCTGTTGCAGGAATAACAGTATCAACTGCACCATGTTCAAGAACTAGATCAATGTTCTCTTTAATAATACGTCTTGTTAGGAAAGGACGAACTGCATCATGCGTTACAATAACATCTTCATCCGTTACTGATTTAAACTCTGAAATCGCTGCAATGATATTCATAATTGTTTCATTACGGTCTTCTCCGCCTTTTATTACTTCAACTCTATCGTCGTTAATATTAAATTTATTTAATGTGTCTTTGGTGTGAGAAATCCACTTTTGCGGTGTCGCAATATAGATTTTATCAAACTCTCTTGTTAATAAAAATTTCTCAACTGTATGTATAATGATTGGTTTACCATCAAGATCTAAAAATTGTTTTGGCAAAGGAACGTTTCCCATTCTAGAACCGATTCCACCTGCTAATATTCCAGCATATATCATTTAATTAACCCCCGCTTTTATATATTTTGATGATTTATTAAACTTAAATCCTAATAACCTAAGATTTAAATCTTAGGTTAAAAGCTTACTCCTTTTTGATTTTTTCTTTTATAGTTGAAAGTGCAGTACCTACACTTATACCCATACGCGTAGATTTTCTCTTTAATACTCGTGTTAGGTTATCAATTTGTTTATATTCTTTCTTAATTATTGCTTGTTGTTTTTTTACTTTCTTTCTTAATTCTTTATTCGTTTTATTAGTTTTATTTTCTTTTGACTCAGCTAATTCAGTATATCCAATTAACCTATTTGAAATTTCAATTGGTGATAACTTATTAATAGGTGCTAACATATTAGGTAATTTGATTTTTTCTAATTGTTTATCTAATGGTGGATTATTATAGTATTCATAATTATATATATGATCTAAACCATTTTTATTCAAAAATTCTATAAAGTTATCAAAGTTTCTAGCTTGCACTTTTTCAGGCGCATGAAAGTCAAGTCGCTCTACTAGCTCATCCAATGTTACCCCAGATTTTAATTCGCTCTCTTCTATATGTGTTAAATTATGATATTCAGCTAACTCTTTCATACGTGCATCTTTTGTTAACAGTAAACTAGGAGTGCCTGCAATTGTAGCTGTTATATTACCATGTAGTCTTGCCCCTACTGCAAAATCCATTTCTCCCATAAAATCTATCCATGATTTAGCATTTAAAGGATATCTCACTTTATCTTCTTCATAGTATCTATCATTTATAGTATTAGGATAAAAATCAGTATTTTCACCTAATTTTTGATTACCTAAATATGTCATTTTGAATTCTTTCATCCATTGAGGAATAAAATAATAGTTATCATATTTATCAGTAACACTTGTTATGAATTTCAAAACATGTTCTGGTGAAAGTTTAGAAGAATTTATTGCCACAGTAGAGTTTTCATGAAGATTTAAATCTTTGATTTTTAAATCTCTGCCAAAAGCATACATAGATGGACAGCCTATAACCACATGGTCTACTCCTTCTTTAAATCCAAGTGAAGTTAAGTAATCAGCTGTAATTTGTCCCCTTAAGCCAATTATGTTCGAACGCTCCAATACAGCATTAACAAAATCTTTAACTTCTTTATCAAATGAAAATCCATCTTCAACATTTTTATCTATAGGAGCTTTAACACCTGCACCAATTACAATGACTGGGATATTCAGTTTTTTAAATAATTTTGTATAAGCTTTTAAACTTGCAACAAATGTATCACGAAATGCATCTGCTAATGGGATAATATAAGCATCATAATTTTTATTAATATAATCAGCATCATTTTCGTTTATTCTATATCTATCAGGAACAATTTCTACATTTTCAGTTGTTAAGTTTCTATAAATACTATAGGCGTAAATTAAATTACCTATATTCCCTCCTATTAAATTATTAAGAATCATCTCTTCAGGCGCTTTAATTTCATTTGGAGCTATACCTGAACGTATTAAGTATCTCTTCAAAAACTTCCCCTCCTAAATTATTCACTTATTACATTTTATATCATTAGTTAACAAAAATAAAATGAATTATATATAATTTAAGTAGATATATAAAGTTTTTCATACGTTTTTATAATAACTTAAATATTTAAATACTATACTAATAAAGTTATTCCCTTTTTGAATTTATTGATTTTACTTTAAAAAACCAAAAACGCCATAATGTATCCATTTAGGCGTTTTACTTTTTTACTATTAACTTAAAATTAATTGAGTAAGCTCTGCTGACGTAATATTGCCAAAGTAATATTTTAAGTTTATTTCATCTAACGCTTTAATAAGTTCTGCTTTGA
>CAJTXV010000055.1 GCA_910584255.1 uncultured Bacilli bacterium | reverse complement strand
AAAGCACTAAAAGAGATTTTGCTAATACACTATTAGAAGAATTTGCTAAAAATAACTATCCAGAAATATATGAAAAATTTCTGAATAAAGAATTAAAAGGACAAAAAGAAATAGAAGCTGAAATACAAAAAAAATTAGATTCAAAAAATATGAATTAAAAAAGACCAAAACATTCTATTTGGTCTATTAATTAATCTGCAATGCAGACTGATATATGTAAGGAGTGTTATATAAATGTCTATATTAAAAAGTGATTTCAAAATACAAAGAGAAAAGAATTATTATATTGCCAGCATTGATTGGTTATTAGGTTTGAACGATAATGATAAAGAAGAACTTAAAAATTTTTCTATAAATGAATTAAAAGAAGAATATAGAAATGCAATTATAACCAAAAATGAGGAATTTTATGAAAATGAAAATATTGAACATCTTATAGAGAAACAAACTAAAATAAATGATTATAGGAGAAAAAAGTATGATTAAGTAATGGCTATTAAGATTAAAAAATAAGAATCCTCAAGATCATAACAGTTAATAAAACGTTTCTATAAAAATACTAATCTGCATTGCAGATGTGCTTAGCTTATGGTATAATATAATTACAGTAATAGAAGTGAATTTATAGGAGGTATGATATTATGGTACTAATGAATAACAAAGAAATCAGCAAACGTGACACACTTAAAAAAATCAACTGGTATGTAGACCAACTAGAGAATTGTCGTAAAAATGAAAGAAATCTTATAGAGAATATAGAAAGTGAATTAGGATCATTATTCGATTCAAACACAATTCAAGAAATAGATACTTTAAATGAATTAATTAAGATGACGATAGAACAAGAGCAAAGAATTAACGAACAGAATATTGAGCAACTTGATAGATTGCAATGATAAAAATGGAAAATTATCCTAATTATAGATTAAATAAAAAATAAAGGAGGTAGAAAATAATGATTATATTTATATTAATAGCAATTATGATAGTAACAACTATTGTTAATATTGGCTTTATGATTATGTTTGTTAAAGAAAGTAAAAAGAGAAATAGAATTAGGAACGAGAGATATAAGCGTTTCATTGAAGATGTAAAATAAATGAATACTTTTCTAAAAATGTTTTAAGATAGATTGTTAAAAAACGAACGTTTATAATATAATTTTTATAAAAAAAAAAGGGAGTGTATCTTATGGGTACAAATATTGATTTATTGATTAGAATGTTGAATAAAGAAGGATATAAATACTATTTTGTGATAGATGAAATAGAGATCGAATTAAATAATAGCGTAGTGTTTATTAAAGATGATGTAACAGCGTATGAAATTTCTTACAAAAATAATAATGATGTGGCATTTGATGAAATGGAAGTATTAAGTATAATTGAAAGTTATAAATAAGAGAACAGAAACAAAAACGAACGATATTGTTACAATATTGATAATGAATATGGAAATGCTAATCAATAATTAAGTTTTCATATATTTATTATTGAAAAATCAAGCTTTCTAGGTATTCATAATTTTTTTATTATAAATAACCAAAACTTGTAACATAATCAATGTTACAATAATACCAAACTACTTAAGTTTTGAAACAAATGTGTTGCTTATTATTTGCTTTGAAATAAATTTTTAAAGAAAACTATACGTTAAATGTAATTTAGACTTCACATTGAAAAGGAGAAAATATAATGAGTTATTTTAAAAATGAGTTTCTAGAATCAAAAAGGTTAATTAATCATATGTATATGGTGGTAAATTCTATTAAAAAATCTAACAATCATTTCCATAGTGTTTTAATTGATAAACTAGAAGAAAGTATTTTCAATAATATTACAACTTATAACAAAGAAGTATTTGAAATTTATCAAATGGAAATTCAATTATTAAACGAAGAATTTCAAGGACGTAAATCAAATAATACCAAGTCTATTATTCAAATAGACCTTTATAAAGACGGAAAAATAATATGTAATATTTATGAAGCTGATCCAAATTTAAGTGAATGTGAATTACAAACACCTTTTATGAAAGTAATGGAATTTTTAAAGGAAAGTGGAGATTATCCTTTATATGAACAACTATTAGATCGAATTAATTTAAATATTGAGTATCATAATACAAACGCTATAAATTCATTTGATATATATGACAGAGTTAAGGAGTTTAAAGAAGATTGGACTATAGGTAATTATTCTATAAGTATATCGGATTTACTAAAAGACTGTAACTCTCTTTATTATTGGGCGAGTGAAGGGATTTTAAATAGTTTTAATTGTGATATTTATTATGGGGAGGAAGATTTATACAGCGGTAGTATTTCAGTAAATATACTAAAAGATAACTCTATTGTCGAAGTTGAAATAACGACAAATGATATAAAATTAACAATTAATGATGTTAATAATAAATACTTTATAGAATTTATAGAAGAAATCACTAAAAGCAACTTTATATGTGAAATAATAAAAGACGTAGGAAGTAGTAAGGAACTATCATTAAAAACTTATATAAATTTTGATGAAGTACCAAAAAAACTATATGAAATTCTACAATTTTTATCATTAATGGATCATTTCACAGTACATGAGAGTTTACTTAAAAAATAACAAAATATTCAAAGTAGATTAAAGGAGAAATTTATATGCAAAATACATTAAAAGAGTTAGTTGATAATATTAACGTTAACCAATGGTTCGAAAAGGAGTATAATGAAGCCCAAAAACATGCTCAAGAAACTAAGCACCCTTTTTTATATGAAGAAGAATACAATTCTATAAAAAACTATATTTCTTTAGAAATTGTAGGTCAAAATTATAGCAGTAATGAAGTGAATGGAGAAAAGTTTTTTAAATATGCTGAAATTTGTAATGACTTGATTACAAATAAAATTAATATGAATTTTAAAAATTCAGAAACATTAATATTAGATTCAATTGATTTCTGGTACTTCATTGTTTTTTATATAAAGAAATACTTATCAGAAAACGCATTAAATAATTTGTCAAACAAAGTAGATACCAGTGACTTTGTACAAATAATTATTAATAACGATAAAGTAAAATCAAAAATATATTTTCATGAAAAATATAGATATGACTATACTGAATTAGATATTGATACAGTATACGCAAGAAAAATTAAAGAAATTAATGAAAAAGCTGAAAGTGTCGAAAGAACAAATAGAATTGTGAACATAAATAAAGAACGTATGAAAGCTATCTTTTTTTATACTAGAGAAAATGATTTCAATGAAGAAAATGAAGAACATCAGTTCATTTGTGTACTTTTAGACAGAATCTATCATTTTATAATACAAAATAAACTTAATATAGACGTTGAAACTTTTTCATACATTTTAAATAAATTATTAATTAATATGGATAAGAACTATAGCACCATTTATAACAAAGATATTAAGGATATAAATTTAGATCAACAATTGAAGTTAAAACTAAATATAACTACATTTCTCAATGATAAAGAAATTTCAAAAATAGGCGAAAATGAAATATCTATGATTGATTGCTTAGTTAGTGCTTGTATTTTTTATTTAAATGGCTACGAAAAAGAGGTTAAAAAGAATGGCTAAAGTAGGTTATGCACGTGTATCTACACGTGATCAAAGTTTAGATAGTCAAATTGATACATTAAAAGATTATGGTTGTGAACGTATATTTAGCGAAAAAGTTAGTGGACGTAAGTACAAAAGAACAGAGCTTGATAAATGTTTAGAGTACCTGCGTGAAGGAGATATTTTAGTCATATATAAATTAGATCGTTTAGGAAGAACAACTAAACAACTGATTGAACTTTCACAATGGTTAGAACAGAACAATATTGATCTTCATATCATTGATATGAATATTAATACTAAAGACGCTATGGGAAAAATGTTTTTCACAATGATGAGTGCTTTTGCAGAACTAGAAGCTAATTTATTAAGCGAACGAACTAAAAAAGGTTTAGCTTCTGCAAGGGCGAGAGGTAGAGTGGGAGGACGTCCACGTTTGCCAGAACATAAAAGAAGTGAAATTAGATATTTATACAATGTTCAAAAATTAACAGGTCAAGAAGTAGCTGAAAAAACGGGCGTAACTAGAACAACAGTTTATCGTATCGTAAATGAAGCTGAGAAATGACTTGTAACGACTTGAGAAACAATTTCATGGGTAGTTGGTTGCTAACTGTCCTCACAGAGCGTTTAAATTTATAAAATATAGGAGTGAAATTAGAATGTTTGGAGATAAAAGAAAAGAAGTAGAAAAATATTTAATTAAGCAGGGCTATGAATCATTTAAATTTATTGAGAAGAATGGAGATTCATATTTCTATGAAGTAAGAAATTTATGGCATGGGAAACATATTATCAGAGTAAAGGACGGGTTTTTTGGGTTTAACAAAGAAGTAGTTAGCAAATAACAAAGGGGGTAAAGTTTACATGAATTTAGATAATGATTTAATTATACTGATACTAGCACTTATATTTCTATATGTTATAAGCAAGTTTATCCCATCTATAATAAAATATGTTAAAAGTATTAAAATTAAAAATCAATATCAAAAAGCTAATATTAAAGATATAGACAGAATGAGTGGTTTAGATTTTGAATTATATTTATCTATTCTATTTAAAAAACTTGGTTATCGTACAATTGTAACTAATGGTAGTCATGATTTTGGAGCAGATGTAATTTTAAAAAAGAATAATCATAAGATTGTTTTACAAGCTAAACGATATGGTTACAAGAAAAATGTTTCTATCAGTGCTATACAAGAAGTTTTTTCTGCTCAACAATATCACAAAGCTGATGAGTGCTGGGTAATCACAAATAGTTATTTTACTAAGAGTGCTAAAAAATTGGCTTCTGCTTGTGACGTTAAATTAAAAGATAGACAAGATCTAGTTAAATGGATTATAAAGATTAATCCAGATACAAAGCCGAATGAGGTTAAAAGAAATAATGTTGAAAAAAGATTATGCCCTGCTTGTAATAATAAATTAATCATTAGAAAAAGTAAAAATGGTAATGAATTTATCGGTTGTACTAATTTTCCAGTCTGTAAACATACAGAAACTTTGTAATGTAAATATGTGCATATTAAATAAATTGGCAAAATAAAAGACCTAAATATTTAAGTCTTTTATTTTGCCATTTGGTATTTTTATCCCTAATATTCATTGGTTATTTCTTCCCTCATGTTGAAACAAGTGTTATTCATGAAGATAATTCCACTATTGAATACAGTAACTTGTTCATCTTCTTCCTCAATGTAATCATTTACTATTGTATATATTTCATCATTATTAAAACTGTTCCAATATGTGCTATCATATTCATTTTTATAATTAGGGAAGTAATGATTAACTAATGAATTAAATGAGTTATTATAATTAAATCTAAACCATAAATATTCCTTGAGATTTTGAAATAATAAAGAATTTTCTTTAAATGTAGTAATCAATTCATCAAAACTATCATAGAAGTTGTGCCATTCTAATTTTTCGTTATCAATAGTCGGCTCAACAAAAGTGTCTATAATATATTCTTTTTCTAAATCGCTTAAAATTACATTAGGATAAACTAGATTAAAAAATACATGCTTTTCATTTTGTTTCATTTTAATACGCTCCTTTAATCTGCTTTGCAGATGTGTTTTTATTTTTTTGCCATTGCCA
>CAJTXV010000054.1 GCA_910584255.1 uncultured Bacilli bacterium | reverse complement strand
AAAAATAAGATATAAATATTAAATTATTTACATCTTAAAGTATACTTGTAATTTAATATTGTACTAATAGTTTAATTATAAATACATCACAACAAAAAAATGAGAGAAATAATTCTCACATCTTTTAAATTTGTTTATTTTTTCATCTTATAAGTTATTTTCCTAATATAATATTCTAAAATTGTTCCACATCCAAATATAAATAAACCTATAACTCGCATTACTATATTTTGAATTAAAGTCATTTTTAAAATATCAGGCATGGACAACATAATAATTAATCCAAAAACAATTAAGATTTCAGCTACTACTTTTAACAACAAACATTTTTTTCTATCCAAAAATAATATTGTTAAATTTTGTTCTGCTATTCTTTTATAGTCTTCATTATTTATTTTTTCGCCAGAGATTAACTCATTTATAGAAATATCAAGTTCTTTACATAGTGATTCAAACAATGAAACATCAGGCATATTTAAGCCCCCTTTCCCATTTTGAAACAGCTCGATCTGATATTCCTAATTTTTCTGCTAACTGTTCTTGAGTTAAACCAGCCTCTTTTCTACTTTCTGCAATAAACTTCCCTATTTTCTCACAATTCATGGTTTTCTCCTTTCGATAACATTTTATCAAAAGTATTATTACAAATTCTACAAACTTATGGTTGAGTTATATATTTATAGCTTATATATTAATTTGCAAGTAATTGTTTTATCCAGTCTTGAATATATTTTTCAGCTTCTCTTGCAAGTTTTTCTTGTTCAGGAGATTTACTTACTATGTTTTTTAAATTTTCATATTCTGGATTATTTTCTTCAATAAACCCATGTTTTGATGTATCAAACTTTTTAACTATTGTTGGTACTCCGTTTTCTTTTAATATTGCTTCATATTTTAATGAGCCATCACTAATTGGATCTTTGTCTGCAAGTATAAATAATGTTGGAGCAATAGATTTTCTTTGTTCTTCAGTTAGTTCATTATATTTCGATACTATTTCTCCAATGAAAGAATAACATAAGATTTGTCCTCTTACATCTATATTATCTTTTTTTAAAGCTACCACTGCATTCATAGCATGATAACCACCTGCTGAATATCCCAGCATAAAGAATTTATCAACATCAATATTATATTCATCAGCATGTTCTTTAAAATAAATAATTGTATCTTTTACTTCATCAACACCAAAGTTCATATCATATCCATCTTTAGCAAGAGTATAATTTATATTCACTACTGCTGCATTTAACTCTCTTGAAAGTCTATCACTTTGTGAATCTAATGTATCAGCATCTCCTGCAATAAAAGCTCCACCATGAATATTAAATATAACTGGAGTTTTCTCTGTAACATCCTTTGGAATATATAAATTAACTCGAACAGGATTTTTGTCCTCTCTTGGCACTTCAAACCTTACTCCAAGTAATTCATCATCATTTTTTATCATGTGTTTTTGATTATATTCATTGATTTTAGCATTTCTAATTGTAATCACTACCAATAATATAACTAATACTAAAAATATAATTCCAATAAATTTTAACACTTTTTTCATACTCCCTCACATTACTACTTTCTTATAAATTTCATCATAGCTTTATATGCTTTTGGTGCTAACTTATCATTTTTTAAATCTGATAAATATCCATGTCCTGGCTCTGTACCATCTTCATATTTATCATAAAAGAATTCATATTCTACATTATTTTCTTTTAATTTGTTTGCTAGTTTTTCCATATCATAAGCATAACCATTTCCATCATAATTATTTCCTAATATAAATGATTTAGGGTAATTTTTAGTAACATGAGAGGTTGGATCATACATATTTAATTGTTTCTTTGATGGATAAATATTTCCATTTATAAAGTTTCCTAGTAATCGTTTACTATCTTTACCAAAGTGTTCCCAAGCATAAGGTGCATCATCAATTACTAAACAATTTATATCTTCTACACTTAATGCAGGAGTAACATTATACAATTTTGCATATTCAGGGTTAGATACCATTGCTCCATATTGTCCTGTTAAAACTGCCCCTCCAGATTGCCCCATAATAATTACATTGTGCATATCTAAATGATATTCTTTAGCATTATTTACTAAAAATTCTATTGCCTGGTGTAATTGTATTTCTGGTACAGGAAACTTGTATTGTGGGACTAAAGCATAATTCATATTTACAAGATTATAATTTTCTTTTACTATTGAATCGAATAAATAATTAGAATCATCATTTTGTGCTAGGGGATCACCCGATACTTTATCTCCACCAAAGAATCCTCCTCCATGAATATAAATAAATGTTGGTCTTTGTTCTTCTACATTCTCATTTGGATAAGTTATATCTAAAAAACTATTGGGATACTCATCAGCATATTTAATATCATTTAAGTATAACATTCCATTCTCTTTTACTGTTCTACTAGGTACAGCACCATTTCTTGGCTCATAAGAATTTTGATTTTGATATCCCTGAAATAATCCTATCAATACTTGGGGATAAAAGTCTAATATAAGTCCAGTAACTATTTTTAAAACAAATATTACTAAAACTATAACCCCTATTACTTTTAAACTTTTTGGTAACTTTCTTTTCTTAATTTGACTTTCCATTATAAACCTCCATTTGACATTTCTAATCCAAAGTGTTATATTTCTAACAACTATATTTTATTTCAAAAATATAAAAAAAACAATAGCAAAACTGACTACTGTTAGAAAGGATTGTGAATTATAACAATGGAATTACAAAGTGATATTTCAAAAAAAGATATTGCAGAAGCACTAATTATTTTAATGAAGAAAAAAGATTATAGCAAAATTACCAATAAGGAAATAACCGATAAAGCAGGTCTTTCCCATATAACAATTTATCGCAATTTTAAAAATAAAGACGAAATTATAAAATATTATCTTGATGAAGTAACGAATGAATTTATTAAGAATAAAAAAGTAAATTATGATCCGAATCATTTTAAAGAATATCTTGTTGTTCTATTTACGCATCTAAAAGATAAAGAAGATATTGGATTACTATTATATAAAGCAAATTGTATCCATTTTATAAAAGATGAATTTGATAAGATATTTTTTAATAAAGCTAAAACATTAGAAGAACAATACAATTATTATTTTATATCTGGTGGTCTTTATAATATTTATTACAATTGGTTAGTTAATGGATATAAAGAAACACCTAAAGAAATAGCAGACATGTTTATGAATTTTTACATTTTAAAAGGAAACAACTCATAATTTTATTGTTTCCTTTTTACTTCTTAAATTATAATTAACTATAATGTTTGAGCCAAAAATAATATTACAGTTGTTAAATATCCTAATCCATATAGTATTGAAATTACTAAATCTTTTTTATTTTTAGTAAACTTATACCTATTATATAAATAACTAAGATTATATCTAAACCATATTATAACAATTGGCAATGTATTTATCTCTTTTTTAGAACAATAAAGCAAAAGTAATAAAGATATTCCAGTAAAAGAAACAACACCCAATTTTGATGACTTTAAATCATAAAGTTCAGTTAAATTTACGATATTTTCTTCGGTTTTACTTTTTAATTCTTCATCTCTTATTTTTTCTCCTGCAAGTATTTCATTGATAGAAACATCTAATAAATTACTTAATGGCTTTAATAAAGACATATCCATTAAGCCTAGTCCTCGTTCCCATTTACTTACTGCATTTTTAGTGATTCCTAATTTTTCTGCGAGCTGTTCTTGAGTTAAACCAGCCTCTTTTCTACTTTCTGCAATAAACAATCCTATTTTTTCTTGATTCATAATATCCCTCTTTTCACATAAAGAATATCATTTTCTTGATTTATTTTACACACACTATTAGTTCACTCAAATAAATTATAATTTATTTTTTAAAGTAACCTGTAATAGTTCCTTTTTGTAAAATATGCCCATTCATTGCTTTTAATAATTTCTTTTTCATAATATTAGATGATAATTCTAAAATAATATCTAACGAATAGACTGAATATCTATAATTGTGTTTTTGAAATTTTGGTGGTTTTGCACCTGCATATTTATGAAAGCCATAAGCAATACCTTGTATAACATTATTCATACTGCCTACATTTTCTGGAATTATAGATTCTGCTTTTATGTTCCAAGCAATCCAATGTGTGAAATTTTTAATAGGATGACTTAAATCTTCTAATATTATTACTAGACTTTTTGCATTAGGTGATAGATTTTTTATTTTAAACTCTGGAGATATATTTTTTCCATATCCAGTATGTTCTATTGGAATCATATTACCATCTTTAAAGGCAGTTTCAATTTCTAATTTATCATAATTCATAATTGTACCTCTAATCATTAAATTGTAATTATACTAACTTTGATAATTCTTCTTTTACTTTTTCTAAATCACTTGAAGTCAGTATAGGAATTAAAGCGTTTATTTCTGCTATACTTTTATCCCACCATTTTACTTTTTCCATTATCTCAATTAGTTCATCATCAAATCTCTTTTTAATAACAGTACAAGGATTTCCAACTGCAATATGATATGGTGGAATATCTTTTGCAACAACAGAATTAGCACCAATTATAGCACCATCTCCAATATTAACTCCTGGCATTATCGTTACATTTTGTCCTATCCATACATCATTTCCAATAACAGTATCCCCTTTAATAGGCAAATCGTTTTGTGAAGGTGGAACTTGCTCCCAACCCTCTAATGTATAAAATGGAAATGTTGAAACTGCATTCATTTGATGATTAGCACCATTCATTACAAATTCAACTCCTGAAGCTATTTGACAAAACTTTCCTATAATCAATTTATCATTATTAAATTCGTAATGGTGTGTTACATGACTTTCAAATTCTGTATCTGCAATATAAGTAAAATCTCCAACTATAATATTTTTATTTTTAACAGTAGGTTTTACATATATTTCTTTATCATATCCAGCTATTGGGTGTATCGTATTTGGATTAGGTATTTTTCCATCTTTCATATTTTTTAGCCTCCCTACAAATCGTAATTTAGCGATTACTTAGTATTTTCTTCTATTGCTTTTTTACTATTTCTATATAAAGCATATGTTACGAAAAATACTAGTGCTGGTGGTACTACTAATTTTATTGGACTTCCATTTACTATAAATTTAACTGGACTATCTTCTCCCGTTATAGTACACATTACTCCTGCAATAAATATGAATGCAGATATAATGGATAATGTTAAAAAGAAATTCTTCTTTATTTTTTCTTTCTTCAAATTAAACATTTTACTTCACACTCCTAAATTGTGGTTTGAATTATTTTATATTTGTTTTTTCAATTATATAGCCCATAAACGCTCCAACTAAAAGTGTAGTAATTAAAGTCCATATTCCACCAAATATTGTACTGGCAAAGGTATATACTAATGATGATAGTGACACCAATAAAGATACAACTACACCTTTTATTACTCCCTTTGCTTTATAATTTACTGAACTTATCAAAATACCTATAACTATCCAAGAAATAAAAGTCGATATAAAAACTGTTATTTCTAAATTCTTGGCAAAAAGTAAAAATAAACAATTTATTACTCCTGATATAACTCCAGCTATAATTCCATTAATATATTTTTTCATATAAATACACTCCTAAATTGTAATTTGCATTACTTTTAAAATCTTGATTTTTCGTAATTATATGGAATACTTGTTCCTACAACAACATCTTCTATTTTTTCTATAATTAGCCAATCATCCATATTTCCTTGATGATCGAAATCTAATGGCTCAATACTTTCTACATTATTAAACTCCACTAAGCATAGACATTTTTTATGCCATCTTTCTTTTTGCTTATCAGTTAATTGACTATCTAAGTTTTGTCAACACTAAATTTATATTAATATTATACCACGAC
>CAJTXV010000053.1 GCA_910584255.1 uncultured Bacilli bacterium | reverse complement strand
ACGACTTATTGTTTTTTTTGTAGAAAAAAGGTGTCACATCAATTGTAACGCTACAAAGTTAATTAAATAACAAATTACAATTTATCGAGCAAATCGTGTTTATGGTTTGTTCTTTTTTTGTTATAATTAGGAAAATATTTACTATATTTCATTACTAATAATTCAATGTCAAAGACTTTTGACAGACAAAAATATTTCTTTCTTATAAAATGTAATTGGAGGTGCAAAATGAATGTTGGGGCAAGAATTAAAAAATATAGAGAAAAGCAAAATATTTCACAGGATGAATTAGCCTTAAAAGTATTTGTTTCAAGACAAACAATATCTAATTGGGAAACAAATAAAAGTTACCCTGATATAAAAAGTTTAACCATGTTATCTAACATTTTTCATGTAACTCTAGATGATTTTATAAAAGGAGATATAGAGGAGATGAAAAAAATAGTTAGTAAAGAGAAAATAGAAAAATTTAATATAATGAGTTATATTTTCCTAGTAGAAATGTTGATTTTAATGTTTAGTGCATATCCGTTATTTAAGATAGATGGATATATTGGCACTATTATTTGGGCATTGTTTTTTGTAGTAACATTTGTAACTGCAATAATCATTGAAAAGTTCAAAAAGAATAATGATATTCAGACATTTAAAGAAATTATTGCTTTTATGGAAAATAAGTCATTATCTTATGAAGAAGTACAACAAGAAATAGGAAAAAGAAATTATCAAAAGATTTTGTTAACAATTTTGACAGGTTTAATAACATTTATTATTTTTATAATTGAAATATTTATAATGAAAAAATTATAGTTTAAAAATTTTATACGAGGAGGTAGAATATGGAATTTTGGATATTTATGATACTATTTATATTTATTGGTGGAGGTTGTACACTTACTGGTACTTGGTGGAGTAAAAAGAAAAAAGACGAAAAATCTAAAAAGCAATAATTTTCACACAAGTTATTATTAAAAATTACAATTTAGGAGTGTGATAGTATGACAGAGTTAACTTCAATGAGAAATATTGGAAAAGAACTAGAAAGAAAGTTGAAAATAATAGGTGTAAATGCAGCAGAAGATTTGAAAAAACTTGGAAGTAAAGAAACTCTCTTTCGATTAAAACAAAGATTTCCAGAAGTATGTTTAGTCCATTTATATACTCTTGAGGGAGCAATTACAGATACAAATTTTAATGAATTATCAGAAGAAACAAAAAAGGATCTAAAATCCTTTTCTGATGAATGGAAATAATCTATAAATTACAATTTAATAAGCAGACTAGAAATAGTTTGCTTTTTAATGTATAATTAGGATACAAAGTTAAAAACACAGTTCTGGTTGGTAGTCCAGACATAATAATTATATTATTATCAGTAACTTGCCTCCTAAGTTTTTCCGTTCTTTATATATTTTTATAGGAGGTTAATTTGTATGAATAAGGTACAAATTAAATTGACAGTCTTATTTGATGGTGTTTTTGAAAGAGTGATTGACAATAAATTAGAAGTTGCTAAAGTTGCTTTTAGTGTGGAGCCAAAAAAATTGGAATTTGAAATAAAGCAAAAGAAAAGATAACAAAAGCACAAAGGAAGATAAAAATTAAAGGATTTATTTTTTAAGTTCTTTTTAATTACAAACTACAATATTGGAGTGGAATAATATATGAATAAAGAAGTGCTATTATTAAATATAGATAAAGTTCATACTACAAAAATGGGTATTGAAAGAATTAAGAAAAATTTAAAGTTGGATACAGAGGATGTAGTTCTTTATTGTAAAAACAAAGTTTTAGACAAAAATTGTAATATTTATAAGCAAGGTAAGAATTGGTATTGTGAAATAGATAATATAAAGATAACTATTAACTCATATAGTTACACAATTATTACGGCACATACTATTTGTTAAATTATACTTTGAAAGTGAGATGTACTATGAAATTAAAAGATATGACCTTAGATGAACTATGGAATTTGTTTCCTATAACTTTTGTTGATTCGAACGCTAATTTTAAAAAGTTCTATTTAGAAGAGAAGCAAAATTTAAAATTATTATTAGGTAATTATATTGAGAGAATCAGTCATATAGGTAGTACTTCGATAAAAAACATAAAGACAAAACCTATTGTAGATATTTTAATAGAAATTGACTTTGATAATAAAAAGATTGTAAAAGACATATTGCTTAATAATAATTATTTTTTAATGAATGAAAATACAGGTAAAATATCATTTAATAAAGGATATACCATAAATGGATATGCTGATAAAGTATTTCATATTCATATAAAGAAATATGGAGATTGTGATGAATTATATTTTAGAGATTATCTCAATGATAATATAGAAAAATCTAAAGAATATGAAAATTTAAAATTAGAATTGTATAGTAGATTTAAACCAAACAGAGATTTATATACAGATGCTAAAACTAAATTTATTAATGAGATAGTTGATAAAGCAAAAAAAGTTTATAAGGATAAATATTAGAAAATTAAAATTTAGATAGGAGTTGATTATAACTTGAAAATAGTTACTTATGGGAATAAGAAAAAAGATAAAATATTATTATTACATCCTATGTTTACAAGTGCAAAATTTTTTGATTTTGTAATAGATAGATTAAGTAATAAATATTATTTGATTATTCCAACATATAGTGGACATTACGAAGATTCAGACTATATATCAATGGAAGATGAAGAAAAAATTATTGATGAATTTCTAAAAGAAAATAGCATTGATAAATTAAAAGCAATTATAGGATTTTCTTTGGGTGGTAATATTGCATTTCATTATTTTTGCAATAATCAAGATAAAGTTGATCAAGTAATAGTAGATAGTGCTCCTATTTTTAAATTTCCAAACATTATTAAAAAATATTTTTATAATAGATATAAAAAATGTTTACATAATATAAAAGAACATCCAGAAAATACAGTGAAAGAATTAAATAAGTGCTTTAATGGTATGGGAGAAGTACAACAATATGTTGCACCAATAGTAACAATAGAAAGTCTAAAAAACTTATTAGAAAGTTGTTATAATATTGAAGTACCTAAATTAGAAAATGATTCACAAAGAAAAATAACTTTTGTTTATGGTACAAATGATATAGCAAGACTTTGCTTACCCAGAATTAAAAAATATAAAAATAGTAAATTTATCAAAATTGATTCATTGGGTCATTGTGGTTATTTTAGAGAAAGTACAGATGAATATATAAAAAGGTTAATTAGATAAATTACTATTTGAAGTGAGATGAGAAATTATGAATACTGAAATTCAGGCTATTATCCAAAAATTTAAAGAAGTAAGAGATATATTAAAAAAGTTTGATAGCAGAGATGGTGCAATAGAATATTTAGTTAATGAAACAAAATTATCAAAAGAAGAATGTTCGATTGCTTATGATATTATTATGAAAATTGAAGGCTGAATTACAATTTGAAAGGAAATAGTGTATATGTATTATCCAAAACAAATACCATATTTGTTAGACAAAGAATTTAAGGAAAATATAGAGTATAAAGAATATACAGTACGGGAACTTGAAAATTATTGTATGTGTATTTGGACAATGAATTCAAAGAAAATGTTAAATAAGACCATATCGAATAATATTTTACCAGATGCTTGTATTGATATTGTTATAGATTTTATAAATAGTACAATTTGTTTTGCAGGATTTAGTAAAGAAACTAAAGATTTTAAATTAGATAAAAAGATAGATTATATGGGTGTTAGATTAAAGCCTGGTATATTTTATCAACTTTTTAATATAGCAGCAGAGAAAATTATGGATAATGAAATACCTTTTAGTGATATAGAAAAAGAAATTAGTATAGATAGCATATTAGATTTAATAAATACAAATGAAAGAATAGAATATTTAAAGCGCTATTTATTACAAAAAACAAAAGAACAAAAAGAAATACCATTTATGAAAGTAGTAGAAAAAATATATGAGAATCCGAGTGAGCAAAGTGTAACTGGTATTGCAAAAGAATTTGGATATAATGAAAGAAATTTATATAGAGTTTTTAAAACAAACTTTGGAGTATCACCAAAAGTATTATTAAACATATTAAGATTACATCTATGCCTGACTTTAATATTAGAGAATAAGATGAATTTAATAGATATTTCTTTATCTTGTGGTTTTTATGATCAATCTCATTTTATAAAAGAAATAAAAAGATATACTGGTATTTCACCATTAAAAATAATAGAAGATTACGAATAATTGTCCGTTTTTTACAATATTATTTTGAGTTATTTTCTTATAATCATAGTGGAGGTCGAAATATATGTATGAAACAATAACAACCAATATTATGGTTAAAAATGTAAAAGAGACAGTAAGATTTTATGAAGGAAAATTAGGATTCACTAAAGTACTAAGTGTTCCAGAAGAAGGAGAAGTTTTGAATTTTGCTATTTTAAATAAGGATAAAATTTCTATAATGTTACAAGAACAAGAAAACTTAATTAGCGAATATCCCACTTTAAAAACTGATGAAATAGTACCAACATTTACATTATTTATAACTGTTGATGATGTTTTGGCTATGTATAACGAATTAAAAAATAAGGTAGAAATTGCTAAAGAACTTCATAAAACTTTTTATGGTAAAGATGAATTTGCTATTTTTGATAACAATGGAAATATATTAACAATATCTTGTTAAAATTAAAAGTCAGACTAGGTATGGTCTGTTTTTAATGTATAAGAAAATTTATAATTTTTCTATTAGACTAATTAAACTGATTTGTTTCTTTTGGATTTTTGTTTAGCAATGCTAAAATACTTTTGGGACTTTCTAGTATATTTCTTAAATACCATTCATTACAAAAAATAAACAATTTGTAAGTAAACATGGATTTAGAGTATGTAATAAAATTGTTTTCTTCCTGTTTAGGTTTTAGAATCTTTAAAAGATACATATAAAGAAATGAGTAATGCTGTATTTAAAGTTTTAGGAAGAGTAGAAGAAACTGAACACGAAGATATGTTAGAAAGAATGAATGGTTACATGACGGCATGGATGTTATATTAGTTAGAAAATGATGAAGAAGTAGGAAAAAAAATTATAGGAGAAAATGCAGAAATATTATTCAATGCTAATTGGCAAGATATAGAAAAGAATAATTAAAATTATAATCCAAATTTACAGTTTATAGAGCAAACCGTATTTATGATTTGCTCTTTTTTGATATAATAAACTCACAGATAAATAGTAATTTGAAATGGAGTTGAAGTAATGTTTTATAATGCAAAAAATAATAATATAAAAATAGACCAAAGTGATATGGATTATATAAGTTTTGGTGTAGGAAATAAAAATCTGATTATAATACCAGGACTTGGAGATGGATTAAGAACTGTTAAAGGTATGGCTATTACACTTGCATTTATGTATAAACAATTTGCTAAAGAATATACAGTATATGTGTTTAGTAGAAGAAACAATTTAACAAGAGGATTTACAACAAGAAATATGTCACAAGATATAGTTGAAGCAATGAATTTATTAAATATAACAAATGCTGATATAATGGGAGTTTCTCAAGGTGGAATGATAGCACAATGTATTGCAATCAGCAATCCAGAAAGAGTAAATAAATTAGTTTTAGCAGTCACATCTTCAAAGACTAATGAAATGATAAATAATGTTGTTGGAAACTGGATTCAGTTAGCAGAGAGAGAAGATTTTAAAAATATATTTATAGATACAGCTGAAAAATCTTATAGTGAAAAGTATTTAGAGAAATACAGAAAATACTATAATATTCTATGGAGGTTTTGCAAACCAAAAGATTATGATAGATTTATTATTCAAGCTAATTCTTGTTTAACCCATAATGTATACGACGATTTAGATAAAATTAAATGTCCTACTTTAATAATTGGTGGAAAACAAGATAGTATTGTAGGTGTAAATTCTTCAAAGGAAATAGCAGAAAGGATTAGTAATAGTGAACTATATTTATATGAAGGATATGGACACGCAGTTTATGAAGAAGCAAAAGACTTTAATGAAAAAGTTTTAAAATATCTTAAGAGATAAATTACAAGTATACTTTAAGATGTAAATAATTTAATATTTATATCTTATTTT
>CAJTXV010000052.1 GCA_910584255.1 uncultured Bacilli bacterium | reverse complement strand
TGACAGCACCAGATGTTATTCGAATTAAAAACTACATCTTAGGAAAAAGAGGACTTAATGAAAAATGATAGAAATTTAGTTTTCTATCATTTTTTTTGATAAACAAAAGCAGTATGAACTTGATTTGAAATATTTAGATTAAACATTAATTCAGAACGACAATCATGTTCTGTAAAGAATTTAACGATTTGGTCAGTAGTGCCTAACTTATTTAATGTTATTCCATAAGAATGAGAAATATTTAGATAGGAAATTACTGCTTCTCCTTTTAAAGATAATAATGGGTATATATTTTCCTCTAGAAGATGTTGATATTCCTCTAAAGAAATATCCATTTCCAAAAGAATATTAGAAAGATATATTTTATCGAATTGTGGTAGATTGGGAATAGAAGCAAGTTTTAAAATATCTTGATTTACTACTTGGATAGAGACACTTGGAATTACTTTTCTTAAATAGTTGAAAAAACGTTTTTCTAGATAAGGATTTCTTAGTAACATTTCCTTTTTTAGATCATGTTTTTCATATTCTGTAGATTCATCAAAAAAAAGTTTTTTTGCAATTTCTTCTTTTGAATAATTCTTAAATATAGTATCCCAAAATTGTACAGGATTATGATTAAAGTATGGGTAATCTCTTTCTAATAAGGGTGTTAATAGCTTTAGCAATTGTTCTAAATCTGTATTTTCTTTTGGATTCCAACTAGTGAATTCTAAAAATTCTTTGTTGTCCAGTACTTTAAGTGCAGCAAGTTTTAATAAAATATAATGAATGGCTAGTGGATTACTATCTACGACTGTTAGGTTTCTACTTCTATAAAGAATTGCATTTAAAAATTGATCTGCGCTACCTCCAATAAATAAACTATTTTCCCAGTGATGAGATAATCTTTTAAATAGTTCTTTAGAATTTTCCGTTTGTGTACAGTAAATCTTTTGATAAGGTTCTTTTACTTCTTTCCCTTCAATAATTAAAGAGGCAGCTTCAATATCTTTTTCCGTTTGTTTCATAAAGTTCACTTCTACTTTCAATAAAATCTAATTTTGCATATGCGTTTATCATAGCATAAATGCCTTTTGGTTACAAATATTATTTTTATTAAATAGGGAAATTTTTGTTCTAAATATTCAAAAAGTGCTTTTCATAATTTTTCTTTTATAATATAATGAAATAAGAAGATAATTAAAGGAAGGTAAAATATGAATACAGATATCATTAAGTTGGCAGAAGATAAAATGCAGAAGGCAATTGAAAATTTGGAAAAAAGGTTTGCAACTGTTCGTGCGGGAAGGGCCAATCCTAATAGTTTAGATGGAATTATGGTAGATTATTATGGTACTTTAACTCCCTTAAAACAACTTGCGACTATTTCTGTGCCAGAAGCGAGACAATTATTAATTAAACCATTTGATCGAGGTTGTTTATCTGGAATTGAAAAGGCTATTTTTGAAGCAAATTTGGGATATACTCCAAATAACGATGGAGAAACTATTCGTATTATAGTTCCAGCACTTACAGAGGAAAGAAGAAAGGAGCTTGTAAAACAGATCAAGGCAATGGGGGAAGATGCTCGTATTTCAATTCGTACTATTAGACATGATGCGAATGTGGACACTGAAAAGGCAGAAATTTCTGAAGATGAACAAAAGAATCTTCAAAATCAGATTCAAGATTTAGTTGGAAAATATAATAAAGTTGTGGATGAGAAATCTAAAGAAAAAGAAGAGGAATTAATGACAGTATAAAAAGAAGTAGAAGAGAGGGAATAATTATGAATCAAGATGAAAATAAGAACTTTGATTTTGAGGAGTATCGTGGAAAAGTTGTAGGAGAAAAACGGGCTAATAATCAATTAAAAAGACAAAACGCTAGGATTAAAGCTCATATGGCTGCTGTTCTTGGAAGTGCAGTTGTTGCACTTGCTGCTTGTACTTATGTAGAAACGGTAGAGAATGCGGATTCTGAAGTAGTTGTAACAGAAACAGGTGGAGTTCCTTTTAGTGAGGAAAAAATCGCTGAACTTCAAGGAAACGTTGTCATTCTGGATTCAGATGCTTTAAAAGATGTATATAAAAATATGGATTCTAAAGAGAAAAAAGCATCTGATTTAGAAAAAAATGTTGAAGATTTGAATCAAAAGGATACTCAAAGTAAATCAATTAATCAGGAACTTTCTACTGAGCAGAAGGAAATTATTGGAAAGGTTTTGGAAGATGAAGTACGTAATGCTCCAAAGAATTTGTCATATATAGCAGATGGAAATCAGAAGAATCAAGAAACCAAAGATTTAACACAAACGCAGATTCTTGTAAGGGAAGCTATTGATACGGCTCTTCGTACTAATGCATTAATTGGTAAAGATGTACTTTCTAAAAGTGAACTAGATCAAGTGATTAAAAATTCTGAAGTAGAACATAAAAAGGCAAAAGAGCGTAGGCAAAATAGACAAGAATCTCCAATACCAGTACCTAAACGGGAAGATGTTTCACCTAGTTTAGTTGGTCCAGATCCAGAATATTGGAAAGTAGAGGATACTACTTATGTAGGAATTAACCCTCCTTTAGATACAGGAACAAGCGTATGGGTTCCAGTCGAAGAAGATGGTTCTTTTAAAGAGTTAGAGGATGGAGTTTATAAGGTAGATCCTACATGGAGACAAGTTTCTTTGGAATTTGATAAAATAATGCATCATATGTCTTATGGGGATGCATGTTCTATTAATGAAGAACAAGACTCTATCAATTTTATTCCAGTATATGTAACCGTAGATTCGGCTATTAAACAAACAAATCCTCTACAAGAGAAAAAGAATTATCAAGAATTTTTGGATGCTAAAATTGGTGGTGCCAATGCTTTGATTGCTGGAATTTATGTTCCAATTGAAAAAGTGGATGATGTTTCTAGTTTTGATGATATTAGTTTTTCATTAGAGAAGCCAAATCAAGATGGAAAAATGATACCAATTGGTTATATTAATGGAAATGATTTAGTTAATAGTTTGTCTAGAAATATGATAGATATGGTTCAAGAAGAAAATTCTTCTTTACAACGATAGAAAAATGCATTATAATCTAGGATATATTGAGTTTGACATGGAAAAAGGAATAGTACTAAGAGAAATCTTTTAAGAGACCTTGTGGTTGGTGAAAACAAGGAAGAGGAATCTTACGAATTCGCCTTTGGAGTTCTTAGTTAAAAGCTAAGCGTAAAGATCGCGTTAAGAGGAAAGAGATATAGAGAAATCTATAAAATAAGGTGGTACCGCGACAATTCGCCCTTAGATGGTGAGTTGTCGTTTTTTCATGTTATAGCTATACAAATAGAGGGGATGATTTTTAATGAATATCAATGAAAAAATTAAAGAAATTAGAAATTCTCTAGAAGAAGATATTAAGTGTATTACTTCTAGTAGAGAATGCCAAGAATTAAAAGTTAAGTATTTTGGTAAAAAGGGACTTATTACAAATCTTACTAGTAATATGAAAGAACTTTCTATCGATGAGAAGAAGGAAGTAGGTCGTCTTTCGAATGAAATTAAAAATGAAGTGACGACTAAAATTAGTGAGTTGGAAGATTCTTTCAAGGAAAAGGAATTAAATGAAAAATTAGAATCTGAGCGAATTGATATTAGTTTGCCTAGTAAAAAGTTAAAAAGAGGAAGTAGACATCCATTTCAAAGAATTATTGAAGATGTCGAAGATTTCTTTGTATCTATGGGATATGATGTTGTTGATGGACCAGAACTGGAAACAGATGAAAATTGTTTTCAACGATTAAATGTTCCTCTTGGGCATCCTGCAAGAGATGCACAAGATACGTTCTATATTGATCCAGAATATTTACTTCGTACACAAACTTCTAGTGTACAGGCAAGGACGATGCAAGAAAATAAAGATAAAACTCCTATTCGTATGATTTGTCCAGGAAAAGTGTATCGAAGAGATGATGATGCAACACATTCTCATCAATTTGGTCAAGTAGAGGGGCTTGTGATTGATAAAGATGTTTCTTTGGCTGATTTAAAGGGAACCTTAGAGTTATTTGCTAAAAAAATGTTAGGTGAAAATACGCATGTTCGTTTCCGTCCTAGTTTCTTTCCATTTACGGAACCTAGCGTTGAAGTAGATGTTACCTGTTTTAAATGTGGAGGAAAGGGATGTCCTCTATGTAAACAAACAGGATGGATTGAACTTCTAGGTGCGGGTATGGTGCATCCGAATGTATTAGAAATGGGTGGATATGATTCTAAAGTTTGGACTGGGTTTGCATTTGGAACTGGGCTTGATCGTCTTGCGATGTTTCGTTATGAGATTCCTGATATTCGTTATTTATACACCAACGATATTCGTTTCTTAGAACAATTTGATAGAAAGGATGAGGTAAATGAAATTAAGTAGAAAATTTGTAAGTGATTATGTTTCTATTCCTGTTGATACAAAAACTCTAGCAGATGATATGACTAGTATTGGGAATGAATATGATTCATGTTCTAAATTAATTCCAACTTCAAAGTTAATTATTGGTGAAGTTATAGAATGTGTAGATCATCCAGATAGTGACCATCTTCATATTTGTAAGGTAAATATAGGAAGTGAAATTTTACAAATTGTTTGTGGTGCTCCAAATGTAAGAAGGGGAATCAAAGTAATAGTTGCAGTGGATGGAACCACACTCCCTGGAGGTGTCATTAAAAAGGGTGTAATTCGTGGACAAGAGTCGAATGGAATGCTTTGTGCTATTTCAGAGCTTGGGTTAGAACATAAATTCTTAACTGAAAAGGATATCAATGGAATTCATGAATTGTCAAGTGAGGCACCAATTGGAGAAGATGCCATAGAATTTATAGGATTAGATGATGAAGTGATTGACTTTGAACTTACTTCTAATCGAGGGGATCTTTTAAGTATTTTAGGAATGGCTTATGAGATTGGTGCTCTTTATGGAAAAAAGGTAAATGATATTGACTTATCCTTCAAGGAAGAAAAAGAATCCATCGAAGGAAAATTCTCTTTAGATATACAAACAGAAAACTGTCCTTTATTTCTAGCAAAAAAAGTAGTAGGAGTAACCATTAAAGAAAGTCCAGAATTTATTAAAAATCGTCTAATTGCATCAGGCATTCGTCCTATTAATAATGTAGTGGATATTTCCAACTATGTCATGTTAGAAACAGGACAACCGCTTCATTATTATGATGCAGACCGCTTAGGAGACAAACTAATTGTTCGTATGGCTAACGATGGGGAAAAATTAAAAACATTAGATAGCCAAGAGAGAGTTTTATCTTCTTCCGATATTGTAATTGCAACTGAAAAGGAAGCAGTAGGACTTGCAGGTGTGATGGGAGGGCTTACAACAGAAATTGAAGAGGATACTAAAAATATTATCATTGAGTCTGCCATCTTCCATCCAACATGCATTAGAAAAACAAGTAAGAAGGTACTAAGGAGTGAAGCAAGTAATCGTTTTGAAAAAGGATTAGATCCAAAGAGAACTTACATGGCTATGATGAGAAGTTGTCATTTATTAGAAAAATATGCAGATGCTAAGATTTTATCTGGTATTGTAGAGTATAAAAATATGGAAATCAAAGAAGAGGTTGTTTCTGTTTCCCTAGATAAAATTAATAAGGTACTTGGAATTACTCTTTCAAAAGAGGAAGTAGTAGATATTTTAAAACGTCTACAATTTGAAACTAAGGTAGATAAAGAGCAATTTACAATTACAGTTCCAACCAGAAGAATTGATATTTCTATTCCAGAAGATATCATTGAAGAAGTCGGACGAATTTATGGAATTGATAAAATAGAAGGAAAATCTCTTGTTTTACCAGTAGTTCCTGGTACTGTCAATAAAACGAAACGTTATATTCGAAATAAACTTGCAGATTTAGGACTCAATGAGACGCTTAGTTATGCATTAACTCCAGAAACAGATGGATTTCAATTTACAGATATAAAGGAAATCGAAAAAGTGAAAGTCTTAGATCCAATGAGTGAAGATCGAAATACATTAAGATATAGTTTAATTCCTTCACTATTGTCCATTTTTAAATATAATAAAGCAAGAAATTATAAAGACATTTGTATCTATGAAATAGGTAAAAGTTTCTATAAGAAGGATTTAGAATATCATGAAGAAGAGAGACTGGCAATACTAATGACTGGTATTTACGAGTTAGGTCTTAAGAAAGAAGTAGTTGACTTCTATGTAATCAAAGGAATACTAGAAGAATTATTAGAATCTTTAGGATATAAAAATCGTTATAGTATTGTACCAACAACGGATATTCAGGAACTTCATCCAGGACAAAGTGCCAAAATTATAGTAAATAATACAGAAATTGGTGTGATTGGAAAAGTACATCCATCTATGATTAAGGAAAGTGTTTTTGTGTTAGAAATCAATTTAGATATGCTATTTAGTTTCCGTGTAAAGAGGATGCAATATAAAGAAATTTCAAAATATCCAAGTGTTTTAAAAGATTTGGCTTTTGTTGTAAAGAAAAATATTATAGCAGAACAAATTCACTCTGTGATTAAGAAGGCAGGGGGAAAACTTCTTAAAAAAGTAGAAGTATTCGATGTCTATGAAGGAGAAAATGTTGGAAGTGATGAAAAATCAATTGCCTTTTCACTCACATTTGAAGACCCTACTAGAACATTAAATGACGAAGAAGTAATGACTATCTTTAATCAAATTATTGAAGATGTTGAGAAGAAATTATCTGCTCAAGTTAGAGATAAATAAGAAAAGTTAAAAAGAATCTATTGAAATTGTAGATTCTTTTTTTGTGTGTGCCGTGCATGACATATATCTAGTTGGTGAAAGTCCAATACACGCATAGGTATCGACGAAGTGTTAGGGAAGCACAAAGCATCAGTCGTGAGACTTGGGGC
>CAJTXV010000051.1 GCA_910584255.1 uncultured Bacilli bacterium | reverse complement strand
CCAGAATGTCAGGAGTGCCGGAGAGGACAATCATGGATATTCTGGCGGGCATCAGAGAGCCGGAGCTTGGCGTGGTGTGCAGGATTGCGGACGGACTTGGCATCTGCGTCCATGAGCTTCGTGCCGATGAGGAACAGTATGCCATATCCGTACAGAAGGATACCCTTGCAAAGCTGATTGTGGTCAGCGAGATAAACGGTGTGGAGCTGGAGGAACTGATACATACCATTTTAGAAAAAGGCATTGAGGAACATGGTTTCTACGAATAATGCCGGAGAGTAACAGGAAACAGGCTGCAAGATACGGTTTTGTATTTTACAGCTGTTATAAAAAAATTCTGGTGTTGGTCAAAAGTGTGTTGGTACAGTTTGTAGATTTAGTAAATTTGGTATTTCAACATAGTTAAAATGCAACATTCAACACAGTTATTGACTAACACCATGTTTTCTTTCTGGCTAGGTGATTTCCTAATAAAAGGAAAGTAAATAATTAGTGTAGTAGACTTGATTGTTAAAGTTGCATCTTGCATATATCAACCATATGGTTTATAATTAAAACTATATTAGTGGAGGCAATTATGACAACATCAGATATGATAAGAGAGTTGTGTGATAAACAGAATATTAGCCTTGCGGAACTTTGTAGGCGTATAGGACAGACACCACAGAATTTTAATAAAAAAATGAGGCGAGAGACAGTTAGTTTAGATGAGTTGATTTCTATTGCAGACGCACTTGAAGTCACATTTGAACAGAGTTTTGTATTACCAGATGGAATAAGAATTAGCATAGGAAATAAATAAACTTTGCTATGGAAAAGAAATAATGTGAATAGCAATTACATAAGGAGGAAAATTTGTGAAAATTACTTCTGTCAAAGTTAGAAAAATATGCAAGAGCAAATTTAAAGCCAGTATATCGCTAGTGGTAGATGGAGTTTTGTTTGTAGATAGAATAAATGTGATTTATGATAATCAGAGAGATAAACTTTTTTTATCAATGCCAAATATTGTAAAAAGTAGTGGGAAGTGTCAGGATATTTTTTTCCCTATAAATAGAGAATCAAGAGAAATGATAGAGACTCTTCTTATAGAATTTTATGAATATACAAATAAAACCCCAAATAAATTAATTGAAATGGTTTTGAAAAAAGAGTGTTGGGATACTTGCATATGGCAGCAATCTTTAGCAGATTTCAAAGAAAAAAATGATGAGATAACTAATGTAGGTGAGAACGAAACAATTTTTTCTATAACTTCGTTCCGTATTCATACTGTTGATTCTGCGGCTAGTTTGTGTGCGATAGCATCTTTTATAATTGACTATTCTTTTGCGATTTCTAATTTGAAAATTATACTTGATAAGTATACTAATGAATACAAGTTGATAATGCCACAGTATGAAACAAAAGTACATACTAGAAAAGATATTATTCATCCAGTTAACAGAGAATTTAGAAGCAAATTAGAAGAAATATTATTAGGTAGTTACAGGTTATTGTCCAACAAAAATAAGAATGAATTAAATGCGACGATTTTGGAAGGTAAAAATAAATCGCTACATCTTCAAAAAATCATTGATTTTAGTTATGAATACGGAGAGAAACCTATAATATCAAAGGAATCAAAGTTTATAGATAAAAATTATATTGTAACAGATATGACGGAATCTTTTGAGGAAAAAATTTATGGAGATTCAGGTTATATAATAAATGAAATTATAAGGAAAGACAACAGAAATTATATAAGTGGAAAAATTGTAGGATATATAGACGATAATTATTATAAAGTGGTTTTGACTAATGGCGAGTTTGGGATAATAGAATGTAAATTAATGGATATTCCAGATAAAGTAGTAGATTATAAGAATCAAATATTTTCCAAATTTATTTTTTATGATAATGAGAAATCAGAAGAATTCTTTCTTAAGCATGTTAACTGTAATTATTATTTTGAAATTACGGGTGAAACATTGAGTAAAGAACATTTACTAAGTATTGAAAATGTTAAAATTGATTATCTGCATTATATTGTTGAACATGAATGTATATTGCAAGGTAGAATTATACAGATAAATAATGGATATGTCGGAATTGAAATTCCTTTTGGATATATATTTTTTACTAGTATTAAGTTTGTCTTCGGATGCACATTTGATTCGATGTTTGATTATGAAAGCTATTTGGGAGTGGAAATATCGGTTATTATTCATTATGATGAAGATTCGAATAAAATTTATCCAATGATAGCCAATAGATTATTTAACTTATTTAGAACAAATCTAATGTATATTTTTCCAACTCTTACTATTTGGGAAAAGACATATTACAGTGCGTTATGGTTAGATAGAAGCTTACTTCTCATAGACAAACAAAAAAAATATCCATTAAAAAATATTAATCAATTGGTGGTAGTTGGAAATATACGCGAGAAAGGAGAAATAAAAAAATTATATAAAGGAAATATTAGAAAAATATTTTCACCCACAGAGGCATCTGTTTATCGAGAGCGTATTTTAGCGGTTGGATGGATTATAAATTTAACAGGGCACAATATTGGAAAGGCAGTTGATTATTTAAATAGGAAGGGATTCCCCTATACGATACAGTATGCATATAGTCTTAATAAAGAAAATGGAATTGTAATATCAATGCAACCAGATGTTGAAGATAAGATGATTTTACCAAAGAATGTTATTATTCAGCTTGTGGTTAGTCAAGGCAAACGTAAGGAATATATTATGCCTAATTTTATTGGAATGAATATAAAAGATGTTCACGATATTTTAAAGAACAATAAGATAGGTCTAAAATATGAGATTAGTAATATCAAACAAGAAACTATTAGAAATAATTGTGTAATTGAAACATGGCCTAGGGCTGGCATGATGACGTTAAGTGGAAAGAACGTAAGTGTTAAAATATACCAAAAGAAAAGCTATGAGTCACCATTTGCGTTAAGAGAAAATGAAGATATAATATTAAATAATAATACAAAAATAGTAGGCTCAGAATCTATGATAAATCAATATATATCTATAAAGTGGCAAAAAGAGATATTGGTATTTATATTAAAACATAAAATTGCAAACTCAATTCACTTAAAATGGTGGATAAATATGAATTTTGATTTAATTCAACCTGATATTGATTGGAATTTAAAATTTTTAAAGGCATTTTCAATGATAGGAGCTTTTACAGTTGGAGATGATATGTTTAAAACAAAATTGCAGTTTTTCTTTCCGAATAAAAATCTTTACATATTATTTAAAAGTTTTGTGGAATATAATGGCATATTTTCTATTTATGGTAAAGATGCACGTTATTGTAAAACCAGAGCGGCTGAAAATCAAGCATTTCTAAGGTTATATAATATTTTGAAAGATGATTGTATAATTAAATATGAAGTGGATTGTATACAAAGTTTTATATATGATGGATTACAGAAATTGTTAAGAGTCCATATTGCTGTCAATGCAAACAATATATCAAAAAAACGAACAGATATTTATTTTATTGAAGCAATTCGTTTTATAAATGAAGATCAAATAATGGAAGGATGGGACAAATTGCTTCGCTACAATATGTATATAAACAGAAAATATGATATAATTCCTTATTTAATACTTGTTTTTGAAGATGAAACGCATTATAAAGAGTTTATGATGAGAAGACCAGATGAATTTAAAATTCAATATATTAAGTTGCTTTATACATGGGACAGTCTTACAAATAAGAATTCTAATATATATGAGAATGTATTTATGGAGGATAATTTATGCTGAATAATGATATTAAAGTAAAATTAGAAAAATACTTATGTAGCAGCGGGATGTGGAAATTATGTGGCTTTTTATTGGATAAGGAAGGAAATCCATATAAGGACATTAACTTAGAGAATCTTAAACAATCCTTATATTATGCAGTAGAACATATTGAAACAATCGGATTAGTATTACCTAAATTTACTATACATGGGATGCAACATTCGTGTAATGTTCTTGATATTATGGAAAAGCTGCTATTAAGTATGCAGGTTGTTTGCATGGATGAATCTGGTAACTACACATCCATGATGTCAAGCTATGAAGTTGCTTTATTGATTTTATCTGCTTTTTTTCATGATATCGGGATGAGTTTATTGAGCAAAGATGAAGATGTTTCTGAAGAAGAATGGTTTGATGATTATTCATATAGTAAATTTCATTATGATGTTGATGATTTAAAAAAGAAATATATCAGGGATTATCATCATATTCGTGTGAAATTATTTTTAGACGATTATAACAAGAAATCACCTGAATTTGGATGGATTGAAAAAAATGGCAATCATAAAAGCTTTTTAGGATTAGGACGTATCTGTCAAAGTCATAATGAGGGAAAAGAAGCAGTTGATAAATTAGATAATATAATACAACAAGATGAAAAATTTTGTGCAATAATATTAAGATTGGCAGATATATTTGATTTAGATAATACACGTGCTCCGCTACATAAGATGGATGATATAAAATTTGAAGAAACAAATAATGATATTTATAGTTGGTATGAATGGAAAAAACATCGAGGAGCAGAGGGAGTTAATTTTGATAGTAATGGAGTTTTGATATTATTAGGAAAAACGACTGAAACAATTGTTTATCACAAATTAAATACTATGGTAGATTGGATTAAAGATGAACTTGATTTGTGCAGAGAGTTGTTGCGGAACACATCAGTTCCATATAGAGATAAAAGATTACCTCAAATGATAAATAATAAAGTTGAAGCACAAGGGTTTGAGGTGGGACAGTATGCATATGAAATTGAAAAAAATGATGCAATAAAGTTGTTTATGGGTGAGAACCTATATATGGATAGGATGGTTTTTATAAGAGAATTATTACAGAATGCCATTGATGCTTCGATATATCATCAAAAAATTAAAGAAAATGAACTAAAAAAGTTGGGATATATAGGAGTATTTAATACCAAACCTATAAATATTCGTGTGTGGAAAGATGATACGAATAATGTCTCTTTTTTAATTGAAGATAGTGGCGTTGGAATGAATCGAGAAATTATTTCAAATTATTTCTTGAAAATAGGTAAATCCTTTTATAAATCAGATTTATTTAAATATTCTGGGATCAATTTTGTTCCAATAAGCCGATTTGGAGTTGGATTTTTATCAGCTTTTTTAGTAACAGACAAAATTACAGTTATAACTAAGCATTATAAAGAACCAGATGTTTTGCTACAGCTGACGCTGAATATAAATGATGATGAATATATATTGCGGGAAAATAGCAAGTATAACAATAAATATGATATTAAAGAGCACATAACTGATTGGAATGGCAATAGTATCAGTTTGGCAAGAACATTTAAGGAAAAAGAGTGTGGTACGCTAATCTATTTTAAATTAAATGAAGAAATTATAAATGGTGACATAGATCGATTTATTAAAGCGATTGATAAGTATTTATTGGTTGCTCCGGTGCAAGTGCACTGTAATATTAATGGTTTTGTTGTGAAACATGAAAATTTGCAAAAACAACTCATGAAAAATGTAACAGTTGAATTAGATAAAAATGACGTTTGTAGAGCCATACATAGAAATGCAAAGTCGTTTAGCGAAGACGAAGAGATATTTTTTGAATCCTTACCAATACTAATTAATCTTTCAGATGAAAATGGATGCATAAACGGAAGCTTACAAATTTTAACAGTTTATGATACAAAAGCAAAACATAATTCTTATAATTTTAGCTATTCTATGGATTATGATGAAGATTCTTTGATTGTAAAGTTTGGTGGATATGAAAAAAATATAAGCAATGTTGGATTAAATTTGGATTATCAATTATTAGGTCTGATTAATAGAATTAAAGTATATTTCAATGGCATAAATCATTTATCAATAAATGATAATAAAAGTAGTAATACTTTTGCTCCAGCATTTTTTAGTGGATATATAATGTTAGAAGGTAAGTTTAGACCTGAAGTTGATGTTGCACGAAGTGGAAAGGGATATTTAAATTTAGAAACTATAGCTTGCCTTAATTATTCTTATTTTAAAGAAATACAAAATTATGTAGGAAATAATTTTTTGAAAAGAGACGCGTTCTTTTCACTAGAACAACCTGATATCTTTCTCAATATAGAGGGATCACTTTATTTAGAGGAGGAAGTATATGAAAAAGTTATTCAACCTTTTAATTGGAATGAAATAAGTATTATTAGAACAGAGAAAGGATTTTTGAGTGTTAATGAAATAAAACAATTATTATATAATACTGATATGGAAGAAGTTGAATTGTTAGAGGATATAATGTTATGCAATTCGATGAATTTCAGAGCATTATTGGTAGGGTATTTATTAAAAAGTAATTTTGAAATAGTTTTAAAGATAAATGAAAATGTGGATAGGGTTTTTATAAAAAATACAATGGATGTATTAGGCGATTATTTTCTTCCACCATTATTTTTGATTGAGTACGAAAATTTAGAAGTATTG
Organism: uncultured Bacilli bacterium; assembly: GCA_910584255.1. Lineage (GTDB taxonomy): Bacteria > Bacillota_I > Bacilli_A > RF39 > UBA660 > Alloscybalousia. Next base: position 498 of record CAJTXV010000051.1, on the reverse strand, counting down.
AAATACGAAAACTATCCATTAAACAAACAACATTGGTTTTCTAAGTGGCTTATTGGAATATGTAAATTAGAAAGTTTTGCAGAGAACAGAAGCTTTTTAATTCGACATTTGAGAAAAAATCTAACAAATAATACTTTTAAATGTAAAGAGTTGGTTAATGATATTAATAAAATACTGCAAAAGTATATGGATACAGTGTTGGAAGACAGGGATATTATTGCTTATAGAGCGAGAGAACATGATTTAAGAGATTGGTTACAGGTATTTAATTAATGGATCATTTATACATCGAAGACAAAATCCAAGTTTTTTGGGCTTTTTCAAAGTTGTTTATTTAAAGTGAGAAATACAAGTTTAGAAAAAATATTTAAATATTTTCCAAAGCACTTAGGAGAAATCTTAGGTGCTTTTCTTACATGAAAAATCAGAGGAAAGGAGCAGACAAAATTGAATAAAGTTTACCGTCACTGGTGGCAATGGCTTATGAACGAACCATAG
>CAJTXV010000050.1 GCA_910584255.1 uncultured Bacilli bacterium | reverse complement strand
ATTCTCACCAGCATAGCTGGTGGTTTTACTGTTTGACCCCATAGTCAAACACAATCAAAAAAACTCTATCAATTAAGATAAAGTTTTCAAATACTAACTTGTTATTTATTTTTCTTTTACGACTAATTGTTCCACTATCCCATTCGGAATGAATAAGAAAAATTAACTAAAATTGACTTATATTTCATTATTCTATTTCTTCTAACATTTTTTCTTTAATTTTATCTATATCTGTAAAGAATAAGTTTATGCCTCTTTGTTTTAATTTCATTAATTTTTTAAAATTATATAATATAATTTCACTTAATTTTTCTGGTACCATTGCAGGTTTACATCAGCAGTATGCACATGATCAATATATTTTCCTAATGTAGGAAATGCATTCTATAATAAAATTGCTGCCTTTTCACCAAAAACATCTTCAATTAATATAGTGTTATAAAATCCATATTTTTCTTTTTAATTTTCAACTATTTTCTTATATTTATCTACTTTAGAACTTAATGGTATAAACCATAAAATATCTTTATCCTTAATAGCGAAATAAGTTGGTCATTTTTTACCACGTTCATGATTAGTCATAAGATTTTCATCATCTACAATTTCAAAAATTTCATCTTTTATATGATATAAATAGCCTGTTTCTGAAAATGTCAACTATAGTATATGTTTATAGTATATTCAAAAATGTTTCAGTTATTACTTATATTTATCATTTTCAATATCTACTACTGTTCGCTATTACGGACTATTTATTGTCCTTTTTGCGTACAACTGCTTGAGCAGCTGCAAGTCTTGCAAGTGGTACACGATAAGGACTACAAGATACATAAGTTAGTCCAATCTCATGACAGAATTCTACAGTAGATGGATCTCCACCATGTTCTCCACAAATACCAAGCTTGATATTTTCTCTTGTCTTCTTTCCTTTTTCAATCGCAATCTTCATAAGAGAACCAACACCCTCTTGATCTACTTTTGCAAATGGATCACTTTCAAAGATTCCACGTTTATAATAGTCCTCTAAGAATTTACCTGCATCATCTCTACTAAATCCATACGTCATCTGTGTTAAATCATTGGTTCCGAATGAGAAAAATTCAGCATCCTCTGCAATTTTATCTGCAGTTAAAGCAGCCCTTGGAATTTCAATCATCGTTCCAACAGAATACTTCAAATCTACATTATTTTCTTTAATAATACTATCTGCAGTTTCACAAACTATATTCTTAACATACTTAAGTTCATTTGTATCTCCAACTAATGGAATCATAATTTCAGGTTCAACATTTAAACCATCTTTATTTACATTAATTGCGGCTTCAATGACAGCACGTGTTTGCATTTTCGCAATTTCAGGATAAGTAACAGCTAAACGACATCCACGGTGTCCCATCATTGGATTAAATTCTTTTAAGGATTCTACCCTTGCCTTTAAAGCTTCAAAAGTCATTCCCAAACTTTCAGCAAGTGGTTTAATTTCTTCATCTGTATGAGGTAAGAATTCATGAAGTGGTGGATCTAAGAAACGAATCGTTACTCCATATCCATCCATAACTCTAAATAATTGTTCAAAATCATCTCTTTGATAAGGAAGAATCTTAGAAAGTGCTTCTTCTCTTGCCTCTACGGTTTCAGCAGTAATCATACGACGAAAATTAAAAATTCTTTCTTCATCAAAAAACATATGCTCTGTACGACAAAGACCAATTCCTTCTGCACCAAAATCACGTGCTACCTTAGCATCTTTTGGATTATCAGCATTGGTTCTTACCTTTAAGCGACGAATGCTATCTGCCCATCCCATAAACGTCTCAAAATCTCCTGCAATTTCAGGATCAACAGTTTTGATTTGTTCACCATATACATTCCCAGTAGAACCATCTAAACTCATCCAGTCACCTTCATGATACGTTTTTCCATCTTTCGTAGTAACAGTTTTCTCCACTTCATCAATTTGAAGTTCTCCGCATCCAGAAACACAGCAAGTTCCCATTCCACGGGCTACTACTGCAGCATGGGATGTCATTCCACCACGAATCGTTAAAATTCCATGTGCTAAATTCATTCCTTCAATATCTTCTGGAGAAGTTTCCAAACGAACTAGTAATAAGTCCTTTTCTCCATTCTCATGTGCTTTCATTACATCCTCTGCTGTAAAATAGATCCTACCTGTTGCAGCTCCAGGAGAAGCAGCTAATCCTTTGGCAACGACTTTTGCAGCCTTTAGACTACTAGAATCAAAGTTTGGATGCAATAATTGATCCAATTGTTTTGGTTCTACTTTTAAAAGTGCTTCCTCTTTCGTAAGCATTCCTTCACTTACTAAATCAACCGCAATTTTTAAAGCAGCAGACGCTGTTCTTTTTCCATTTCTTGTTTGAAGCATAAAAAGTTTTCCATCTTCAATTGTAAACTCCATATCTTGCATATCACGATAATGATTTTCTAAAATATTACAAATACGAACAAATTCTTCATAACATTCAGGCATCGTTTCTTTCAAAGTATCAATTGGTTTAGGAGTACGAATTCCTGCCACTACGTCTTCCCCTTGTGCATTCATTAAATATTCACCAAATAGTGCCTTTTCCCCTGTTGCAGGGTTTCTTGTAAATGCAACTCCAGTTCCAGAGGTATCTCCACGATTCCCATAAACCATTTCTTGAACATTGACAGCAGTTCCCCAACTACTTGGAATATCATTTAACCTACGATAAGTAATGGCGCGATCATTATTCCAGCTTCTAAAAACAGCTTTGATTGCTTCCATCATTTGAACTTTAGGTTCTTGTGGAAAATCACTTCCTGCATGTTTTTTGTATTCTTCTTTATAGATATCTACAACTTCCATTAAATCTTCGGCTGTTAATTCTGTATCGTAAGTAACCTTCTTTTCCTCTTTAATTTTATCAAATAATCTTTCAAAAGAACTCTTTGGAAATCCCATAACAACATCTGCAAACATTTGAATAAACCTACGATAAGAGTCATAGACAAATCTTGGATTTTTTGTAACTTCACTAAATCCCTTGGCTACTTCATCATTCATTCCCAAGTTTAATACAGTATCCATCATTCCAGGCATACTTGCTCTCGCACCACTACGAACAGATACTAACAATGGATTTTTAGAATCTCCTAATTTCTTTCCAGTAATTTTCTCAAGTTCATCTACCTTTTCTTCAATTTCACTAGCGATTTCAGGTGCAATTTCTTTTCCATCTTCATAATATTTTGTACAAGCTTCTGTTGTTACCGTAAATCCTCTTGGAACAGGTAAACCAATTCCTGTCATTTCGGCCAAATTGGCACCCTTACCTCCAAGAAGATTACGCATATCTTTGTTTCCTTCACTAAACAAATAAACGTATTTCATTATCACTCATCCTTTCATCTAATGACTCCTTTAGTATAGAAAAAAAATCCCAGTAAAACAATAGAAATCTCTATTTTTTTACTAGATTTTACATTTATTTAGAAGTATTTGATTTTTTTGCTCTTGGATGAGCTTTTAAATAGACTTCCTTGATTCGATCATTCGTAATATGCGTATAAACACTCGTTGCACTTAAACTTTCATGACCTAATAATTGCTGAACAGAAAGCAAATCACATCCCTCATTTAATAAATGCGTTGCAAAACTGTGACGAATCATATGAGGAGATATATGTTTAGTAATAGAAGTTTTCTCGATAATTTCTTCTAGAATTTGTTCTACTCTTCTAGTTGTTAACTTTTCTCCTCTTCGATTTAAGAAAAGATAAGAAGAATTCTTTACATTCATAGTCGTCCTACCATTTTCTAAGTAATATTTTAAGCGCTTGAATGTAATATCATTAAAATAAACAATTCTCATCTTATTTCCCTTTCCTAAAATTCGAATCATTTTATTAGATAGAGAAATATCCTCTAACTTGATACCTACTAACTCACTTACACGAACACCTGTTGCATAAAGCATTTCTAGAATTAAAGCATCCCTTTGTCCTAATACACTAGAACAATCTGGCACTTGAAACATTTCTTTTAATTCATTGTATTCAAAAAATTTAGGAAGACGTTTTTCTTTTTTAGGTAACACTAATAAGGAAAATGCACTATTATCTATCACGCGCATATTGGATAAATAACGATAAAAACTACGAATGGAAGAAATCTTTCTGGAAACCGTTGTTGCCTTTTCTTTTCTTTCTTCATATAAATACAAAAGATATTTTTTGGCATCTTTATAAGTAATATCTAAATAAGAAAGTTTATGATAATTACAAAAGCCTAAAAACTCGGTTAAATCTTCTTCATAACTTACTTGTGTATCAAAAGAATAATTCTTTTGAATCATTATATAATCTAAAAAATCTTCTAAGTGTTTACACTTTATATAATAAGAACGATAAAGTAAATTTTTATTCATAAGTTTTCACCATCTGCTTAATTTCATCCTCACTTAAAAATTCTTCTCTTTCTTCTCCACTTAAATTTTCCCAACTAAAAGCATATTGAGAAGATACATCACTTTCCCCTTCATCTACCACAATTTTAGAAGGTTTAGGTATAATTTTAAAATCAATTTGAGAATTTAATCTTTGAATTACTCTTGGTATTTGATTTTTCTTCCAATCCAATGTTTTTCTATACACACAAAGAGAACGATATACTTTGTATTTACTCATTTCACGAATAATTTCTTGTTTTAAGGTCATTTGTTCTCTCACATCTTCTTCCGAGAATAGCTGGATGTTTAAATAACGATTGATTTTTGTTGATAATTGATTTTTATAAGAATAATCACTGAAAAACAAAGCACCCTTTTGTTCTAGATTAGTAAATAGAAACTCTACCATTTCTATCAAAGCACGGTTACTAAGTGGAATATGACTATCTCTAACTAAAAGAGTACTCCCAGTTTCATGAAATAAGGCACTTAAATATGGGTTTTGAAAACAAGTAGAATAACAAAATTCCTTCCCTCTAACAGATATTCGAATAGATTCAATTTCTGAAATTGTCTCCTGTTTTACGTGTTTACTTGCTAACTCTAAAAAATCCCATGAAGCATATTGATTTGTAAAATAATCAATTTCTACCAATTGATTCAAAGATAGATTGAAATCACTAAAATCTAAATTTACAACATCCCCATTTTTTAGTTTTGCTTGTAATTGATAATAAGCCATGAATCCCACCACCGATATATTTCATATATTTATTGTATCAAAAAGAATTGCACATGAAAAGGAAGAAATTTATTCTCCCTTTGAATATGAACATTCTGAATTACTACATTTGATTTCCTTTTTCTTAATTGTAAGTAAGCTACCACATTCTGGACAAATTTCTCCAGTTGGTAAATCCCAAGTTGCAACCTTACATTTTGGATAATTACTACATCCATAGAAAATTTTTCCACGTTTGGTTTTTCTTTCAATTATCTTTCCAGACTTACAAATTGGACAGTCCATAATCTCTTTGACTTCCTTTTGCTCTTTTTTAATAAATTTACATTCAGGATAATTACTACATGCTGTAAATTCTCCATATCTTCCTTTTCGTATTACTAAAGGACTTCCACATTCTGGACAATCCTCCCCTGTTTCCTTAGGCGGAACTTTCTCCATCTCACCAAAAGCTTTTTGAACGGTAGGTTCAAACTTTTGATAAAAATTCCCTAATACTTCTAAAGAATTTTCATTTCCTAAAGCAATTTCATCTAAGTCATGCTCCATAGCCGCTGTATATTTTACATTAATGAAATCGGAAAAACTTTCTTGCAGTTTATCCGTTGTAACAATCCCAATTTCCGTTGGTTTAAATTTCTTTTCTAAAACTTCCACATATCCACGTGCCTTGATTGTATCAATAATCGTCGCATAAGTAGATGGACGACCGATTCCAAGTTTCTCTAAAGCATCAATTAATTTTGCCTCACTGTATCTAGCAGGAGGAGATGTAAAATGTTGTTTGGTTTCAACTTGTTCTGTCTGAAATTCTTTCTCTTTCATTAAAACCTCTGGTAAAATTTTATCTTCACTATCTTCATAATCCTGATAAAGTTTTAAATATCCGTCAAAGATTAAAATCTGACCATTAACTTTAAAACCATACTGATGATTCTCTAATACAACCGTTGTTGCTTTTACTTTCGCATCACTCATTAAAGAGGCTATGGCTCTCGTATAAATAAAACGATACAATTTATATTCATCTGGTGTTAAATAAGGTTCCATCTCCTTTGGAGTACGATTGATACTAGTTGGTCGAATGGCTTCATGTGCATCTTGTACATTCTCATTTTTCTTAGAGGTTTTAACATACCCAACATATTCTTTTCCATATTCTTTAAAAAGATAAGCTTGTGCAGATTTTACAAATTCATCACTTAAACGAACAGAATCCGTTCTCATATAAGAAATTAAACCGACAGTCTCATTTCCAAGATCAATTCCTTCATACAATTTTTGGGCAATATTCATTGTCTTTTTAGCAGTAAATCCAAGTTTTGTAGATGCTTCTTGCTGAAGAGTTGAAGTAATAAACGGTGCTTTTGCAGTCTTTTTCTTTTCTTTTTCTTCAATATTGGTAACTGTATACGTAGATCCAATTGTGCTTAATACTTGATCCACTTCCTCTTTTGATTTTAGTTCTAATTTTTTATTTTTATATTGAAATAATTCTGCTGAAAATTGAGGAAATATTGCATTGACTTTCCAATATTCTTCTGGAATAAAGGCTTCAATCTCACGTTCTCTATCAACAATTAATTTTAAAGCAACACTCTGTACTCTTCCTGCGGATTTTCCCCCTGTTTTTGATTGCATTAATTTACTTAAACGAAAACCAATAATACGATCTAAAATACGTCTTGTTTCTTGACTATGCACTAAATCTTCATCAATCTTACGTGGAGAAGAAAAAGCTTCCAATACCTTATCCTTTGTAATTTCATGAAAAAGTACACGTTCATAATCTTTTTCTTTAATTCCAAGAGCTTCTTTTAAATGCCAAGAAATTGCTTCCCCCTCACGGTCAGGGTCGGTTGCGAGATACACTTTTGATGCATCTTTAACTTCTTTTTTTAATTCTTGAACTAGTTTTTTCTTCCCACTAATTAAAATATAATTCGGTTCAAATTTATTTTCTACATCGACTCCAAGTCCATATTTCCCAGTAGTCGCAAGATCCCTAATATGACCTTTAGAAGAAACAACCTTATATCCATTTCCTAAATACTTCTCAATTGTTTTACTCTTGCTAGGAGACTCCACAATTACCAAATTTTCTGCCACAATTAACACATCCTTTGTTCTTTTCATTTATACTAATTATTTTCCTCTTTGTCAATAATTATTCTTCTATAATTTAATTATACCAACTTTTTTAGATGAAAAAGTATGAAAATAAAAAACCACTAGTTTAACTAGTGGTTTCAGACTGTTGACAAATATGTTCA
>CAJTXV010000049.1 GCA_910584255.1 uncultured Bacilli bacterium | reverse complement strand
ACAGGCCTTATAGGCCTCAAACAAAAACCACTAGTTAAACTAGTGGATTTTTATTGTGAAATGAAAGGTAGGTAAGTTTATGTTTTGTGAAAAATGTGGAAGAAAACACTTTTTGCGAAAAGTGTGGAATAAGATTAAATCCTACCAAAGAAAATTTTAAAGAGAGTAAAATATCAAAAAGTGAAGATAAAAAAATAAATAAAGAATTAGAAGCGAAAGTAGCAACTCTTCTCTTTGAAAAAGAAAAATATCTTTCCTATATTGGAAAAATTCAAAAATCAATTACGATGACTTATGCATATTGGATTGGATTTGGTTTGATTTTCACTTTGATTATTCTAGCGGGTTCAAGTTACCAAAGTGAGATGAATCGTTTTGCACACCATGATAGTAACGACATGATGAAAATCGCTGCTTTTGTTCCACCCATCATTGGTTTAGCCATTGCCCATGCAAGAACTCTAGAAAATAAAATTAGAGTACAAGAAATGAAATGGAAGACGGATTTTTACTCTAAACATATTAATTAATACATAAAATGAAGAAAGATAATGATTATGTTAATACATACTTGAATTTTATAAAAAGTTAGTGTAAACTAATAATAGATTCTTGGAAAGAATAGTAATAAAATTTCTTTTTTGTAGAGAGGATATGGTGGGTGAAAATATCTATTAAGGATTTTGTGAAGACACTTTTCGTTAAAGAAACGTAATTCTGCGTTAAAGAAAAAAGCATAAGTAATTATGGAAATAAGGTGGCACCACGAATTTAGATTCGTCCTTTGTAGTGCGACCTTTTTATTTTTTAAAGAAAAAGAAAGGAAGAAAAAAAATATGATAACAAAACAAAAAGGATGTCATGATATTTATGGGGATGAAGCAAAAAAATGGAATTATGTATCACATATAATTGAGGCAGTATGTGAAAGATATAATTATAATTTTATTCGTACACCTATTTTCGAGGCAAGTGAATTGTTTCACCGTAGTATTGGAGAAGAGACGGATGTCGTTAGTAAAGAAATGTATGACTTTAAGGATAAAGGAGATCGAGAGATTACACTTCGTCCTGAAGGGACTGCAGGAGTTATCAGAAGTTATATTGAAAATAAAATGTATGGAGATGCCATGCAGCCTGTAAAACTTTACTATAATGGTACGATGTATCGCTATGAGAGACCACAATCTGGGCGTGACCGAGAACTTACTCAATTTGGAGTAGAAGTGATTGGTTCCGATGATCCGATGATTGATGCAGAAGTGATTTCTCTTGCGGTTAACATTTATAAAATCTTAGGATTAAAGGGAATTAAAGTAAATATTAATTCTTTAGGGGATCAAGAATCTAGGAATAATTATAGGAAAGCTTTAGTAGAACATTTTAAACCTCATAGTGAGGAATTATGTGAAGATTGTAAGATTCGTCTTGAAAAGAACCCACTTCGTGTATTAGATTGCAAAGTAGATCACGAATCAAAAATTATGAAAACAGCGCCTCTTATGACAGACTATTTAAACGAAGAAAGCAAAAAAAGATTCTTAGAAGTTCAAAAGTACTTAGACTTATTAGATATTGAGTATGTAGTCAATCCGTCCATTGTTCGTGGATTAGACTATTATAATCATACTGTATTCGAAATCGAAGCAGATATTGAAGGATTTGGTAGCCAAAACGTTTTGGGTGCTGGGGGAAGATATAATGGATTAGTTTCAGAACTAGGAGGACCAGAAACACCAGGCATTGGGTTTGCAATGGGACTTGGAAGACTGATGCTTGCATTAGAAAAAGAGCAAATTGAATTGCCAATTGAAGAATCTATGGATGCTTTTGTGATGTATGTTTCTGACACAGAAAAAGACTATGCAGTAACTTTAGTTCAAGAGTTACGTATGAATGGTTTTAAAGTTGAGACAGAATATACTGGTAGGGGTTTAAAAGGACAGTTCAAGCAGGCGGATCGTTTAAATAGTAAGTTCTTAATTATTTTAAATGATGAAGAATTAAGGGAAAATCAAATTAAGATTAAGAACAATCAAACGAAAGAAGAAGAACTAGTAGAAATTGATTATATTTTATACTATTTAGATGAGCAACTCGCATCATTTGAAGACGAGGGCTGTGATTGTGGATGTCATCATGAAGAAGGCCATGAATGCCATTGCCATGATCATGAGGAATAGTATAAGTTTTTAAGGGAAAGAGGATTTTATATGAAAAAACATAAAAATATAGAATTTAATATTAAAAATGTAGGAGAAAATGTTGTTTTAGAAGGATGGGTTGCCAAAAAGAGAAATCTTGGGGGACTTGTATTTATTGATTTAAGGGATCGTTCTGGAATTATTCAGCTTGTGGTTCGTCCTGAACAAAAGGATTATGATTTAGCGAGTAACCTAAAAACAGAATCCGTTATTAGAATAGAAGGAAATATTGTTGAAAGAGAAAGCAAAAACCCTAAACTTTCGACAGGGGAAATTGAAGTCATCGTAGAAAAATTAGAAGTGTTTAGTATGGCACATGATCTTCCTTTTGAAATCAGTGAAGATACCACTGCTTTAGAGGATACTAGATTAAAATATCGTTATTTAGATTTAAGAAGAAATTCCTTAAAAGAAAATCTAATAACTCGGAGTAAATTAATGCATGTGATACGTAATTTCTTTTATGAAGAGGGATTTATTGAAATAGAAACACCTATTTTATGTAAGTCGACTCCAGAAGGTGCAAGAGACTATTTGGTTCCTTCTAGAGTTAATAATGGTAACTTTTATGCACTTCCTCAGTCCCCTCAGATTTTTAAACAATTATTAATGATTGGCGGAATGGAAAAATATTATCAAATTGCAAAGTGTTTCCGTGATGAAGACCTAAGAGCAGACCGTCAGCCAGAATTTACTCAAGTCGATTTAGAAATGAGTTTTGTAGAAGAAGAGGATGTAATGTCAACTACAGAAAGATTGCTCGCAAAGGTATTTTCTGAAGTGAAAGGAATTGATTTAAAACTTCCATTATCTAGAATGAAATATAATGATGCCATTCGTGATTACGGAAGTGATAAACCAGATTTACGTTTTGATATGAAAATTGAGAGTCTTAATAAAATCTTTAAAGATACAGAGTTTACAGTATTTAAGAGCGTGTTAGAATCTTCGGGAGAAATTGGATGTATCATTGTAAAAGGCAGTGCTTCCAACTATTCTAGAAAGGAGATTGATAAACTTACTGACTTTGTTAAGACTTATAAAGCAAACGGACTTGCATGGTTAAAATATACAGAATCAGATTTTTCTGGAAGTATTCGTAAAGTTGTAACAGACGAGAATCTAAAGAAAATTCAGGAGCAGTTTGGTATTGAAGAAAACGATTTGATTTTGATTATTGCAGATCAATATAAAGTAACAAAGACTGCGCTAGGTGCACTTCGTACAAAACTCGCACATGAACTAAGTCTTATCAAAAAGGATGATTATCAATTTACTTGGATTACAGATTTTCCTTCTTTTGAATATAGTGAAGAAGAAAATAGATATGTTGCATGTCATCATCCATTTACTGCCCCTAAAGACGAAGATATTGACAAATTGATTAGTGATAAGGCAAATTGTTATTCTAAGGCTTACGATATCGTTATCAACGGTTATGAAGCAGGGGGTGGAAGTATTCGTATTCACCGAGCAGAAGTTCAAAAGAAAATGTTTGAGGCTTTAGGCTTTACAATGGAACAAGCCAAAGAAAAGTTTGGATTCTTCTTAGAAGCATTTGATTATGGAACGCCACCACATGGAGGACTTGCTTTAGGACTAGATCGACTTACCATGCTTTTAGTTGGGACAGAAAATATTCGAGATGTAATTGCATTCCCAAAAACAGCAAGTGCGTCTTGTTTAATGAGTGAATGTCCAAATAGGGTAGATCCTATCCAATTAAAAGAACTTGGAATTGAAATTACTAAAAAGAACTAATATATAATAAGAAAAAAGGCTCATGAATCTGTTTTATGCATTCTTTATACTCAAGTTTAACTTGAAAATTAAGTGCCTTTTTCTAACACTATTAGAATTGTTAAGTAATTCAAAAACGGGGTTTAACTTTATTTCCTCAGACGAAAAAATTACAAACAATACACAATCTTTTGAAAAACTTTTTTCGTTTTTTCGTTTTTTCTTGCGCTTTCATTCATTTTGTAGTAAAATAAGGCATACCTTGTATTAGAATTAGGGAAGCACAAGGATGAAACTAGGGGGGTGAGTTGCATGCATTCTTCTTATATATTTGAATATCAGAATGAAAATGAATTTAAGGTTAAAGAAAGAACACTAAGAAAATACAATATGCTTGCTTATAAGGAATTAGTTTTTAAATATTATCCAGAGTTAAGAAATGGAAACTTTTTAGGTTCTTTAGTTAACAGAAATCAAAAAGAGCGTACAAAAAGTTATGAATTAGAATTACCAACAGATGAACTTTTTAAAAAAGTACATGGAGATGTGAAATTACATTACACGGTTTATGAAGATAAGAAAATTATCTTGCTTACTAATATAACCCCAGATGATATTTTAGCAGAGGGACATCGCACAGAACTTACAACTTATAAGGGTGTAATGATTTCTAAGAGTAATCCACAAAAAGACATTTTTAAGGTAAACTTATTAAATATGCTGAATAAATAAATTGTCTAAAAATGAGAAAAAGATATTGCAACAGATATAAAAATATGTTACTATTAAAAAGTCGATGGACCCTTAGCTCAGTTGGTTAGAGCATTCGGCTCATAACCGAACGGTCGATGGTTCGAGTCCATCAGGGTCCACCACTGATTATGCGGGTATGGCGGAATTGGCAGACGCACTAGACTTAGGATCTAGCGCCGCAAGGCTTGCAGGTTCAACTCCTGTTACCCGCACCATTGGGAAATCTGTTCTAACTTTTTAGAACTTTATATATAAAAGTATCAATTTCAAAAAGAAGTTGATATTTTTTTGTGATTTAAGAAAGGACAGATGAAAATGGTAAGTATAGTTAGTAAAGAATTACACTTTGATGAAGAATTAAAAATGAAAATAGAATTTATTTGTGATTTTTGTAATACAAAACCTACTGTAATAAATGGTTTTATAAAGAATATTAAGAGAACAAACCTCTCCTACATAGAACCTCATAGAGTTATTATCAAAGGCATTACTTTTCTAGTATTTAACTATTCTAAAACTATCTATATTGGAAACTTAAGAAATAGTATTGAAATAAAAGATTTAGAGGACTTTATTAAATCATTAGATTAAATGTATTAAAATGTATCAACTTCTTCTAAAAATGCCTTTAAATAGGCAAAAATTGGTAATTATGTCTTGACTTTACATTAAAAGAATCTATAATAGAAAAGCAATAAAGGAAGTTTTATGTTTTTGTGGGGTTAATATAAAACAAATTTAATAATCAACATAATGAAATTTATAGAGGTGCAAGACATAAAACCTAATGTCTTTGTCGCCTCTTTTTTGATGAAGAATATGAAAGGAAATAAAATTTATGAATGAAGAAAAGAAAATTGCAGGAATTTATATTCGTGTGCCGTTGTAATACATAGGCAGACACATTATCCTCTTTTTCTTCTAGTTCTTGTTTGGTTATCGTAAAGCCATATTTACCAAAACTTGTTCCTATATCTAGTTTTCCATTGGGAAGATTTTCATTGATTAGCTCACCAGTTTTCAGAATGAATTTAATTTTGTAAAAATCTTCTTCACCATTTTCTAACTTTTCGCCAATAATGATTTTATCAATTAAACAATTAAAAACTTCTTCATTGAATTTTGTAAGACCTTTATATTTTTTTAGAGTATTAGAGATTTTATCAATCTGTTCTAGTTTTTGTTTTCTAGTAATTTCTATATTTTCATTAGTTTTAAGTTGTTGCTCGTACTCTTTAATTTTTTTAGAAATTTCAAGATTTTTTTGATTTAATATCTCTTTTGAAATAGAATTATCAAGTTGTAAATCAATCAAATTAGAAAGTTTGATTTCAAGTTTAGAAATTTCATTTTGTATTTTTTTATGATTAAGATTATCTTGTTTTTCATTGATTACTTCATTTACTTTTTTCATAAATGAATGGATATACCTATCACTATCTTGAAATAGTTTGTTATAAGCAATTACAAATATATCTTCTAGTTCTTCTTGTTTATAATGAATTAGGTTGGAACATTCAATTTTATTTCTATGACTTCGACATACCCAATAAGCAACTTCTTTTCCATTACTTCTGATTTTATAAGAACGTCTGATAAATCTCTCGCCACATATTCCACAAAAGATTTTACTACTGAAAGCATATTTTCTACTAAACTTATCTCTATTTCCATCTGGTTTAATGATTTTACTTCTTATCGTTAGTGTTTCTTGGCATTTGTTCCATAATTCACGAGAGATAATAGGTTCGTGATGATTAGAGGTAAAGTATTGTTCTTTTTCTCCATAATTGACTTTCTTTTTATGAGTTAGTACATTTTCTGTATAATACTTTCCTGTCTTTAAATCTCCAACATACTTTTCATTTATAATAATTCTTATAACAGAAGCATGACACCATTTTAAATTAGATGGACTAGGTGTTCCTAGATTATTCAAGTTAAGAGCAATTGTTCTGAAACCTACACCTTTAGAATATTCTTCAAAAATATAAGTAACAATATCTTTTTTATTTTCATCTGGATAAATCATATCTTTTTCTTTATCGTATAAATATCCAAATGGAGCATACTTTCCTACCAATTCTCCACGTTTCATTTTCATTCTTACACCAGCTTTTACATTTTCTGATATAGACTCACTTTCTGCTTGAGCAAAAGCACTATATAAAGTTAAAAATAATTCATTGGATAAACCTAGAGTATGGATATTTTCTTTTTCAAAATAGACATCTACATTATGTTCACGAAGCAGTCTTACACAATTTAAAGTATCAACTGTATTACGAGCAAACCTAGATATTGATTTAGCTAATATTAAATCAATCTTACCACTTAGAGCATCACTCATCATTTGATTAAATTGTTCTCTTTTCTTTGTTTGAGTACCAGTTATGCCTTCATCAGCATATATCCCTACAAACTCCCAATCAGGATTTTCTTCTATCATATTTTTATAATGGATTCGTTGTGAGTCATAACTTGTTTTCTGATCTTCATTATCTGTACTAACTCTACAATAAGCACAAGTACGAATAAGTGTATATTTTACATTTCCTTTTAAGCACATTGTTTTAGAAGTTGGTGCTATTACTTCAACGTTTTTATTATTCATTTATTCCTTTCCATAATTGTTGAAGAATAGCATATTTCAAATATTTTTTATTATGCAAAACTATATTCTGAATTGTTTAATTTATTGTATTTTGCATATTCATTTTCAATTTTATTTTTGATTTTTTTATATTCGTTATTATCAATCAAGTTATTATCTTTGATAAATTCTAGTATAGCAATTTCTATTACATAAGATTTTAAATGTTCTAATTTCTTATCACTTCTTTCTTGCATAAATTATTACCCCCTTTAAATTCTTAAACAATTCATATCATAGTTACGCACCAACTTTCTTTAAAATATCTTAAAGAAATTATAACGCGCTTATCTTTTTTATACAGCCCTACAAACAAAAAAGATAACTAAATCATGATATGAACCCCGTTTCTTGGACAAAAAAGAAATGAGGTTTTTATATGAGCAA
>CAJTXV010000048.1 GCA_910584255.1 uncultured Bacilli bacterium | reverse complement strand
TACATAAAAAAGACAAATAAGTAATTTCTTTTACCTATTTGTCAACAGTCTGAAGTTTAAAACAAGAAAAGTAAACTTTTTTGTTTTAAACTATTTCCATTATTATGCTTACTTTTGCTAGTCAAGGACTTCACGAGCAACATTGTTGTCCTTGACCAGCAATAATATACTCATTACTCGTTATGTTATCTGGTGGAATTGTATCAAACAATCTTTCTTCATTCTCTACACGAGTTTCATTATCTTTTTTTACACTAATCATTCCCATATTGATTTGTGTTTTTGTTTGGTCTAATTTTTCTAAAGGAAAAATTCTTACCACTTCTGCATCATCATATTTTTTCGAATCAAATCTTTTTGCTTCAAAATCAAATACTCCTTCGTAGTAATAAACATTATAATATTCTCTTAATCGCATAATATGTTCACATACTTTTTCTTCTGGTAAGTAGTTAGAATATCTTACATAACCAATACCATCCATATCTACTTTAGGTATCTTCCAGTCAATATATCCTTCATCAAATAGTTCTTTAAAATCTTTATAGAAGGTACTTCTAAAATTAAGATTATCTACAACATAATTTCCTTCAATATCTAATCTCAAAGTAATATTTTCTATATAATTCATAACAATTTTTGATTTTTCTTCTCTTGTTAAATCGTTCCAAGTAACAACAATTTGGTTATAAAGGTTAGGTAGTTTGATTTTATTAATAAAATCAATATCTCTTTTGATTAAAATATCTTCTTTCGTAAATTTTAAATCTTCGACTTGGTCGGTTTCTAATATTTTTCTTTCTAATGTTTTAATATTATTTTCGATTATTTCAGTTTCTTTTTTATATTCTTCTAGGGTAAAAGCATTATTGATATAAGCATTTCTAATTCGTTCTTTTTTCATTTCTTGGACTTTTAATTCTTTGGATAATTCTACTTTAGGATTTTCTAACTTTGTTTTTAACATAGGTAAGAAAAACTCATTAACTACTGAATCATATTCTAAAATATCACTTAATAAATGAAGTATAGATTTTTCTATTTTATCTTCTTTAATATTATTTTTGCATTTCTCACAACCATAGTAGTAATAGGTAGTATCATTTTTCTTTTTATAAGTTGCTTTACCACCCATAATTCTTCCACACTTAGGACATTTTAATTTTTGTAAAAACAAATATTCTTTAATTCTCATATAGTTTCTAGAATTCTTTTTCTTTTGCACTTGACAACTTTCCCACATTTCTTTACTAACAATTGGTTCAACTACATTTTCATAGTAGATAGGGTTATTTGTTTTCTTACCATGAATAAAATCACCTTTGTATAGTGGGTTTTCTATCATTTCTAAAATGGTATTATCTCGCCATTTTTTATTAGCCACATTTTCTTCATTGAAGATATTAGCAATTTTTTGATAACTATTTCCTTCAAAATATAATTGATACATTCTTACAATAATATCTTTTGTTAGTGGGTTAGGTACTAATTTTTTACCATCTCTTTTAAATCCTAATGGTGTTTGATTGGGAATATTGCCATTTTTAATCGCTCCAGCAAGTCCTACCTTTGTTCTTTCACTTGTCCTTTCAATCTCGTTTTGACTAACACTCATAAGAAGTCTTGATACTAACTTACCATTGGCATTCGTGGTATTGATTTCATCATTTGCACAATCTAAGTAGGCATTATTTTCTTCTAAAAATTTCATAATGTTTTCCCAATCATAAACACTACGAGTTAATCTATCTAGTTTTAAAGTAACAATTGTATTAATCTTTTTATTTCTTATATCTTCTAACATTCTATCAAATTCTGGTCTTTTATTACCTGTTTTAGCACTGATTCCTGCATCTTCATAATAATCATAAATTTCATATTCCTTATACTTACACATTGCCTCCAATCTTTCTTTTTGTTCTGGTAAACTAAAACCCTCACGAGCCTGATCTTCTGTGCTCACGCGAGTATAGATGCCACAAATTTTCTTTTCTTCATTCATAAATATCACATTCCTTTCATTTTTCTTTTAACAGCAAAAAACACAAGAGTTTTTCCCTTGTGTTAAACAAATGAATTAAAAGATTAATACATTTTGCTATACTTTTCTTCTAGCATACATTATTTTAGCACTACTATTTGTACTGTCAATACCCAAAAGTATGGTAGTTTTACTGGTAATTTTATGGTAAAAAATCTACCCAAAAACATAAAAATAACCTAAAATAAATACAAAAATAATGTACAGTACCATAATATCATCTTGACTAGCTTTAAACAATAAACTAAATTGTATTTTTTTAGTAGTCGAATAGTAAACTAAATCGGTTGCAAATCGTACACTAAATCGTATTTATAACGATTACATTAGCATATTATCATACAAACTATGTAACTGACTAGATACTTTGCTCTGTAAATTACTCTGTAATTAGGACTGTAATTCACTCTGTAAATGATACTAAGCAACATAGTTGTAAAAAGTAGGCAAAACTTTTGTAATTTCTTTTTCTTTGTTTAACACATAGGTAAATATTAGAAAAGGAATTGATAATCTTTTTTATTAGTTTATTGATTTAATATATTGTTCTAAATCGTTAAGTGAAATAGCATTACTTAAATTTTTTATATAAAGAGTATTTTCGTAGTTAAATGCTAGAAAAGTTATACCTTTAATAACAATTCTATGGGGTTCTACATATTGCAAATTTGTGTGTTCTATCATTTTTATACTTCCATTATAAATAGTAGGAGTAGTATTACAAAAACTGCAAATAAACTCAATCTTATTTTTAAGTGCTTCTTCCATTTCGATTTTTTCATTTCTTATTGTTACCATTTTAAGAATCTCCTCACTTTCTTACAAAACAAAAAATCAATTCCATTTCTAGAATTGATATTTATCATTAAGCTCTAACTATAAAAGTTCGAGCAGATTCTTCTCTGGTGCCGACTGCCGGATTTGAACCAGCGACCTACGCGTTACGAGTGCGTTGCACTACCAACTGTGCTAAGTCGGCATAACTTTTTCCTTATTTATAGTAACATATTTTAATGACTTTGCCTATACCTTTTTCAAAAAAAACTAGGTTGTTTAAAAAAACAAATTTTGATAAAATAATTACGAAAAGTAGGTGATGTGATGAATATAAAAAATTTAAGTCTCTCTTTTGGACTTGAGACTATTTTTGATCATATAACCATCCAACTACCAGAGAGAAAAAAGATTGGAATTGTTGGACCGAATGGGGCAGGGAAAACGACCTTCTTTAAACTATTACTAAAACAAATAGAACCAGATCAAGGTACGATTACATTCTTTCAAAAAACTAGAATTTCATGGCTTCCTCAGGTAATCACAGACGAAATACCAGAAACAGAGATGTCTGTATTCGATTACTTGTTAACTGGAAGACCTATTCAAAAACTAGAGAATCAGATTACAAAATTATATGAAGAAATGGCCGATACTCAAGATGAAAAAGAAATAAAATTAAAAAAAGTAGAAAAATTACAAAGTGAACTAGAATACTTCGAACCATATCAGGCAGAGGAAGAACTACTAAAATTAATTTCAGGTATGAATATGGAAGATATCCTTCTTGACTTACCTCTATCGAAACTATCTGGTGGACAAAAATCAAAAGTTGCCTTTATTCGTTTACTTTACTCAAAACCCGAAATGATTTTATTAGATGAACCTACCAATCACTTAGATTTATCTACAAAAGAATTTATTATCAACTATTTAAAAAACTATAATGGAAGTGTTTTAATCATTTCACACGATATATCTTTTTTAAATCAAGTGGTCTCTCATATTTTATATCTAGATAAAAGAACCCATAGCATGGAATTATTTTTAGGAAACTATAGCCAATTTGAAAAAATTAAAAAAGAGCGTGTAATGAGATTAGAAAAGATTGCTTTGAAACAACAAAAAGAAAGAGAACATTTACAAAAGATTATTGACAAATATATTCATGGGAATGAAAAAAAAGCGAATATTGCGAAAGATCGACAGAAAAAACTTGCTCGCTTGGAAGAAAATGCTGTAGTAATAGAAAAACGACAAAAAACAGCAAGCATCAATTTACATCAAGGAAGAGAAAGTACCTCCTTTCCATTAAAAATTGAGAACATGAATTTTAAATATGATAAATCTGCAAAAAGAAATTTACTTTATAAAATCAATCTAGAAATACCAAGAGGTGAAAGATTTTTAATTGTTGGGGAAAATGGAGTGGGAAAGAGCACTCTTTTAAAGTTAATTGTAGGTATCCTTACTCCAGATTCTGGAAATATTATACTAGGACCAAAAACAGATATTGGTTATTATGCACAGGAACATGAACTGTTAAATCTAGATAAAAATTTAATCGAAAATTTACAAGAATTTAATTTAACGGAAAAAGAAGCTCGAGGTATTTTAGGCAAATTTTTATTTGAAGGAGATGAACTTTATAAAAAGGCATCTGTCTTGTCCCCTGGAGAAAGATCAAGACTTTCCCTTGCCAAACTTACTTTACAAAAAGCCAATCTTTTAATATTAGATGAACCAACCAATCACTTAGATCCAGAAACTCAAAAAATCATTGCTAAAAATTTAAAAACCTTTAAAGGAACAATCATTTTGGTTTCTCATAATCCAGAATTCGTAGATTTCTTAGGAGTAGAAAGAACATTGATATTACCAGAAGGACGACTCGATTATTATAGAAAGGAATTAGTTCAAAAATATTATAATTTAAACCAAAACAAATAGAAAAATATTTCTCTACCATGATTATCTAACTTATGGTATAATCTTTTATAGAATAAGAGGTGGCAGAATGATACATTTTTTTAGAGATATAATTGATGGACCCATTTATGTTGTAATTTTAATTATATCTATACTATCTATGATGGCAATTATCGGTTTTATTATGGAACGGTATAAACTAAGAGCAGAAGAAAATAGTAAAATTCAAGTAGTAGATGCACCGAAACCACAAAAAGCAGGTACCTTAATTATTTCTACGAATGAGAAAAAGAAAGAAAAAGAAAGTCCCTCTGATTTAGAGAAAACGGAAGTACTAGATGTAATCACGAAGGAACAATTACAAAAGGAAGCGGCTTTAGAGAAAACAGAAATTTTAAATATTATATCTGATAGCAAGCCTAGTGTAAAAGAAAAGGAGAAAAAGTCCCCTGCATTAGAAATTAACTCTCCTAAAATGAATGAAGCAGCCTTAGAAAAAACAGAAGTATTAGAAGTTGTATCCTTGCCAAATAGAAAGACAGAAGAGGAATTAGGAAAAACAGAAATCCTAGATTTAAATTGGGCTCTTCCAAAAGAAAAGATATCTACTCCAATAGGAGCAGTGGAAGTAACTTCTTCTCCTAGCAAAACAGAAATGTTAGCAATCAATAGTAATCCAGTAGAAAAAGGAAATACAAATGTAAAGCAAGCAGAAGCGGAAGAATCTAAAAAGCCAACTACTGTAATTGATTTTGGATCTACGAGTGATGTCAAAATCAATCAATCATAATGCAAGACTTTACTATCTAAGATTTTTTTTGATATAATAAGAAAGTTAATGGAGGAAAAAAAGTATGATGACTTTAGATAATATACTAGTAATTATAAAAAAAATAGTAGACATTTCCCTAGTCTGGTTAATCATCTATTATGTATTAAAGAATATCCGAAATAATGTAAAATTGACGTTACTATTTAAGGGTGTTGCCTTAATCTTAATCTTAAAAATAGCAAGTGACTTTTTTGGTCTTACTACAATCGGGTTATTACTCGAATACATTATGATGTGGGGACCTTTGGCACTCATTATTATATTTCAACCGGAAATTAGAAATGTATTAGAGCAGTTAGGAAGAACACAACTCTTAGGAAGACATAAAGTATTAACTGTAGATGAAAGAGAACATTTAGTATACGAAATTGTTCAAGCAGTGGATTATTTAAGAAAAGCAAGAATCGGAGCACTGATTGTAATTGAAAGAGATACCAGTTTATTAAACTATATAGATAAAGCAAAAAAAGTGTATGCAGATTTATCTAGTGATTTATTAATTTCTATTTTCTTTCCAAACAATCCACTACATGACGGTGGCGTTGTAATCCAAGGAGATCGGATTAGTTGTGCTGGAGCGGTATTTCCAACGAGTAGTAGTTCTAAGGTAAGTAAAAAGTTTGGAACCCGTCATAGGGCAGCTTTAGGAATTGCGGAAGAAAGTGATGCAATCAGTGTAGTGGTAAGTGAAGAAACAGGAAGAATGTCCATCGCTGTAAAGGGTGAATTATTCTATAATTTATCGCTAGATGATGTCAGGATGATGCTAATTGATGAATTAAGACCAAAACAAGAAGATGAAATGTTAGATGAATTAGATGAGGAAGAGATTTATGAAGAAAATAAGTAATATGATTAAAAAAATTCTGTTATTCTTCGATAAATGGTTAATCACGCCAATTACCAAAGGAATCTTATCATTTACAGATTTTACAAAGAATAATGGAAAAGAATTAGAAAAATTCCTAAATAAAAAACAAACACTGATTGTACTATCTTTAGTTTTTTCTTTTGTCATTTTCTTTATTGTAGATCAAAATTCAAATACATTAATTAATAAACAAGCAGAAGTTTTATACAATCGACCTGTTGTAGCAGAGTACAATGCAGAAGCCTATGTAATTGAGGGATTACCCACAACCGCAGACATTACCTTGATTGGTTCAAAGTCACAGTTATATATTGCAAGACAATATCCAAATAACGGAGTGTCTGTTGATTTAACAGGATTAAAACCTGGAAGCCATAAGGTAAGCCTAAAATATAATCAAAGTCTATCATCTATCAATTATAAAATTGATCCATCAACAGCGACCATTGTAATTTATGAAAAAGTTCCAGAAACAAGAGAATTAGATTATGATATCTTACATCAGGATCATTTAGATAAGAAATTATCGATTGATAATATTGATCTAAGTAGAAACGATGTAATTATTAAAGGTGCTGAGTATAAACTAAAAGAAGTAGCCAATGTAAAAGCTTTAATTGATATTGATAATATTAGTAATATTAAAGCAGGTAATATTTCATTATCCGACATTCCACTGATTGCTTATGATTCTAAAGGACAACCAGTCGATTTAGAGGTTGTTCCAGAAACAGTAGAAGCAACGATTAAAATAGCATCTCCAAGTAAAGAGGTAGAGCTAGAGATTACACCAGTAGGAGATTTAGCATTTGGAAAATCGATTAAAGAAATTACCTCCTCTGTACCAAAAGTCACATTATATGGAGATCAAAAGGTATTAGATACAATTACAAAACTTCCAGTGGAAATTGATGTGTCAGATTTAACCGAAAGTAAAGAATATAATATTAACTTGAAGAAACCATCTGGAGTTCGAGACATCAGTTCTAAGACCGTAAATATTAAAGTAGTTCTAGATGATGTAGTAACCAAAGAAGTAGAAGGAATTGGAATTACACCAATCAACTTGAGAACAGGACTTAAGGTACAGGCTGTATCGGAAGCGGATAGTAAAGTAACTGCAATCGTTAAGGGAAGTAGTGAAGTAATTACTACACTTGATGAATCTTCCATCACTGCAACGATTGACCTTAAGAATTATACAGAAGGTGAATACGACGTAGAACTAACTGTTACAGGACCAGATGTTAGACTAAGTTATGAATCTAAAACAAAACGAGTTCGTATTAGAATTTATGCTGATAAATAAAAAAAGTCACTTTTCATAAAGTGATTTCAGACTGTTGACAAATATGTTCAACAGTCTTTTCATAAGCAAATAAATTTGA
>CAJTXV010000047.1 GCA_910584255.1 uncultured Bacilli bacterium | reverse complement strand
TCACCAGCATAGCTGGTGGTTTTACTGTTTGACCCCATAGTCAAACACAATAAAAAAAAGATATCAAATGATATCCCTTCAATCTAGAAATTTCTATTTTGTAAAAATACTGGAATCTCGTCATCCCCATCATCATCGTCATCAAAATCTTCAATCACTTCAATTTCTCTTGGTGTACTACGACGATTATTCTGAACGTTATTATAGATTGGATCTTTTTGAATTTGATTTCCAGATTTATCAAAACCAGTTGCTATAACAGTAACGATTACTTCATCTGTCAAATTTTCATTAATCACAGAACCAAAAATAGTATTAATATCTGTATTAGCTGCTGCTCTTACTACTTCTGCAGCTTGTTCAGCTTCAAACAACGTTAAGTTCGTTCCACCAGTTACATTAATAATTGCATCAGTTGCTCCAGAAATACTTGTTTCCAAAAGTGGAGAAGATACTGCTTGTTTTGCTGCTTCAATCGCACGATCTTCACCCATTCCAATACCAATTCCAATAATGGCATTTCCAGAGTTTTGCATCACTGCCTTTACATCGGCAAAGTCTAGGTTAACCAATCCAACAACAGCAATTAAGTCAGAAATGGATTGCACTCCTCGACGAAGTACATTATCAACTTCTTTAAATGCTTCAATCATTGGTGTGGTCTTATCGATAATTTCTCTTAAGCGATCATTTGGAATTACAATTAATGTATCAACATGCTTCTTTAATTCATCTAATCCTTTTAAAGCATTATCCATTCTTTTTTTACCTTCAAATCCAAATGGCTTTGTAACGATAGCAACTGTTAAAGCACCTAATGTTTGAGCAATTTCAGCAATGACAGGAGAAGCACCTGTACCTGTTCCTCCACCCATTCCACAAGTAACAAATACCATGTCTGCTCCTTGCAAAGCATCTTCTATTTCCTTTTTAGATTCTACTGCTGCTTCTCTTCCTACTTCTGGATTGGCACCTGCACCTAGTCCATCCGTGAGATTCGTTCCAATTTGAATTTTAATATCAGCTTGAGAATTATTTAATACCTGCAAATCTGTATTTGCAACAATAAATTCTACTCCTTTTACGCCAGACTCTATCATCCGGTTTACAGCATTACATCCGCCACCACCAATACCAATTACTTTTATCTTGGCTAGTTGATCCATCTCTAATCCATTTAACATATAAAATCCTCCCTAATCTTAAGAAAAATACCCAAATACTTTATGAATAATACTATCATTCATACCCAGTATTTTCCTATTTGTTGATACTAACTCCTCTGCTTGACTTTCATTAAACATCGAATAAGTCTTTCCTCTTGATTCTAACTTATAATAAAAATACTTAATCATACCGAAAGCGCTAGAATACATATTGTTTCTTACACCCATCGAACGAATATCCAGTGTCGTCGCTCTTCGATCAAATACATTTTCTACTACATATTGAAAACCAGCTAGCTCACTGATTCCCCCAGTTATTATTATATAACTTATTTGTCGATTTGTTAAGAGATTTATTTGCTTTTTCGCAAGTTTTAGTAGTTCTACAATCTTATTTTCTACCAGTTCTGAAATCTCTAACTGACCAATATTCACCTTTTCCTGATTTTTGTTTAAGACTTCAATATAGTCAGATGCATCTGCATATCTAGTATTACTAATAGCAAAACTCTCTTTCAAACTACGAGCAACCCCACGTTTTACTAGATATCGTTTCATAATCTCTAAATCGATTTCTTTACTTCCCGCTTCTATCTTTTCATTTTTAATCATGATTCCCTTATTAAAAATAGAAACCTCTAAATTATCATATCCTAAATTTACGATGACACCTATTTCGTTATCAATCTTCTGACTCTTTGCTTCGAAATAGTCTCCAACTGCTTTAAAGCAGACATCGACTGGTGTAATTTCACAAGTTTTTAGTAAATTGATTGTTTGCCCAAAAATTTGTTTTGGAATGGTTGTAATTACAGCTTTTACTAATAATTTTTCTCCCATTAATCCTTTAGGATCCTTGATTCCTTCCTTATCGTCCACATGAAAAGAAATAGGCATCACAGTCACTAATTCACGAGTATCTTCCACTTTTCCTAAGATTGCTTCATGAAGTACCTTAGAAATTTCAGTTGTATCAATCATATTTTCAGGATTTAGAACAATTTCTCCACTGACAATATTAAAGTCCACTTGATCCGTTGGAACAGAAACAATTGCCTGATTAACTGTAACTCCTATCATTTCCTCAATATTTTTCTTTGCTTTTTGTAAAGATACTAAAGCATTTTCAGAATCAACAATATTTCCATTTTTAATTCCTTTACTACGAACATTGGTAGCTGCTAATACATGAAAAGAACCATTCACACATTCGCTAACAA
The DNA here is from genome assembly GCA_910584255.1 of uncultured Bacilli bacterium. Classification (GTDB taxonomy): domain Bacteria; phylum Bacillota_I; class Bacilli_A; order RF39; family UBA660; genus Alloscybalousia. The sequence continues at coordinate 5,503 of CAJTXV010000047.1, read as the reverse complement.
TCATTTTAATTCCATAACTTCCTAAATCTACACTTGTAAATATCTTTTTCATGTATGAGATACCTCCTATTTTATAAACTAATTATACACTAAAGAAATAAAAATGAAAAGAAAAATTATAAAATACAACCTCAAAATAGAAAAAGGAATTTTGGAAAATAAAAAAGACGTGATAGAACAGTTTTTATAAACCAATACTACACGGCTTTTTATTATTATCTTTTCTTCCACAAAATACGAACAGTATAGAACAAGAATACTACAAACATGAGTACATAAATCCACATTAAAATGGTAGATAATATTCCATCTGTATATTTGTAGATAATTGCAGGGATACTTTCTGGAAAATACTCCCTAATAAAATTACTAAACTCGGGAACACCTAGATGATCTCTAATAAATGTTAAAATTCGAAAAAAGATATCTAAAGATGCAATAAAATAGACACTACTATCCAATCTCCGAAAGAAACAAATTCCTGCTACAATTAAAATAACTAATAAAAATACATCAAAACCCATATTACTACTTCCTCTTCTATCATAATTAAGAATAGCATAATTTGTTCTTTTTTGCAAAACATTTTTTGTAATATAAAAATCATACAAATTAAAAATATGGATTATATTTTTTTTCTTCTTCCAATGTAGTTTTTTCTCCATGCCCTGGATATAAGATATAAGAATTAGTTTCCTCTTTTAACTTCTTTAAGCTATCCATCATTTCTTTAGAATCTCCTCCTTCTAAATCCATACGCCCAATCGAATGATAAAATACAAAATCCCCAACAAACATAACTTTCTCTTTCTCAAAAACAAAGCGAACAGAGTCTTTAGAATGTCCAGGATTTCTAATCACCTGAAAATGAAAAGGTCCTAAAGAATACCCCCTCTGTTCTACAGAATGAATATCATAAATAGGAACAGGATACTCTTTTATGAGTGGTTCAAGCGCTCCTACATGATCAAAATGATAATGAGTAATTAACACACCCAAAACTTGATAATTTTTTAAAAATTTACGAATTTTTTCATAATCATCTCCAGGGTCTACAACAAGACAAAAGTTTTCATGAATCAGTAAATAACAGTTTTCTTCTAAATAACCAGTAGGTATCACTTGAATATTCATCTTTATTTTCCTTTCTTAGGTTTCAAATCTTTACATGTATCTATAATAATATTTCGTAAAAGTTCTTCATCTTCTAAATGATCTACTAAGTACATCATCTTTGATCCTTTATATGGAAGTTCTTCCATCAAATGGTACTTTTCATTACTAGAAGTCTTTTTAATTAAGAAGTTATCATTTTCATAAATTCCACCAAACAAAATATCACGATAATAGAATAAATATCCACCCATCATAGGTCTACAAAAAATAGAATCTAAACACTCTAATTTCTCTAATACATAATTTTTATATTCCTTCGTTGTTGACATTTTCATCACCCTTTCTATGACACAAATTTAACAATTTTTCCTCCAAAACATCCGGTTCTCATGAAATAAATAATCAAGTCTTCCCTCATTATATAAATAGGATAGATAAGCACGAAGCACACTCCCATATAATACAAACTGATTCATATTCATAGTTTGATGATAGGTATCAAACATGTATTTCAAGAGTTCTTCAAATGTTTTCTCTTTCTGATAACAAAACTCCTGAACCTTTTCTATAATCTCTAAAACTTTCCTTCGATTTAAGGAGATTAACGAAGAAATATCAGAAGTTACTTCTCCATGAGATAGGACATAAAAGTTTCCATCTAGGGTATTTAAAAAATCAAGAGTATTTAAAAACTCCTTAACATCATAAAGAAAAAATAAATGGTGTTTAGAAATTGTTTCTTCGCTTAACAAAGAGTCTCCTAAGAAATAAACATCATCACTCGTTTTAATACCAATCATATCATAGGAATGTCCTTTTAAATGAAACATTTCTAACCCTTCTGGTAAATGATTTTCGATTGATTCTACCTTTGACCCTTTGGCTAATAAAAACTTATTCTGAAGAGATGAAGGAGGAAATGCACCATATAAAAAAGCGGGTTCTAGTATTGGATATTCTGTAAATCCCACTTCAGATCCATATAAGTAAATAGAACAACCTGTTTTCTTTTGAATGAGTGAATTTCCTCCAATATGATCAGCATGAGAGTGTGTATTAATAATTCCTTTTACTATCCAACCGTTTTCATCCATTATTTTTAGTATCTTTTTCCCAGCGTCTGAATCATTTCCTGTATCAATTAAATAAACACTTTCAGAATCAATTTGATAAACTCCAATATTAGTTCTATTTTTAATATAGTAAGTCTTCTTTCCAAGTTTTACTAATTCCATATCTACATAACCTCTTCCTGTTCATTTAAAAGAATTCGCTTTTTAAGGAACTCTTCTCTTTCTTTCTTTGAATAAACACAACCACAATAATCTTGCCGATAAAGTCCATATTTTTTAGATAATTCAATACTTCTCTGATATCCATTTTTCTTTTTAAAATCAGCATAAAGATATGAAACTTTATATTTTGTTTCAAGTTCTCTCCCGATTTCATTTAGTACATGACTATTCTTATAAGGACTAATAGATAGCGTAGTTCCAAAATAATCAAATGATTCTTTTTTCGCCATACGTGCAGTTTCTTCTAAACGTAATCGGTAACATAGAAAACACCTTTCACTTCCCTCGCCTAAATGTTCATACCCCGAAATAGCAGTAAAAAATTCTTTTGGTTCATACCTTCCAGGAAAAACTCGAATCCTATTTTTGGCATGAATCTGACTTACAAATTTTTCAACTTCCCTCATACGTTTTTCATATTCCTTAGAATCAGAAATATTAGGATTATAATAAAGAATCGTAACTTCAAAAAAATCAGAAATACGTTCTAGTACCGCACTAGAGCAAGGAGCACAACAAGCCTGTAGTAATAATGTTGGGATTTTCCCTTTTTTCTGATTTTCTAAAATAATTTTTTCCATTTTTAATTGACAATTTTCATTCATTGATATCATCCTCTAAAATAAACATCTGACTCACTACATGTTCTGCAACTACCATAGGAATCCCTCTTTCTATTTTAATATCATAAATATTGTCATCACTATGATAAAGTTCTCCATCTAAACACCAAGAATTTTTTAGTTTTTCATGAAATTGAATTCGAATATGATTCGTTTTATGAAAGTAAAAACCAGGAGCCTTTGTAATGTCATTTAACCGTAAATAAATTAGACTACGTACAATATCCTTTTTCGTTTTTAGATTACAAAATGCAACTTCAAAAGTATCATCATTTAATTTTATATTTTTATAAAAATGGGGAATTCCTGCAATTTGATTGGCACTGGAAATAAGTACAAAAGAATAAAGACCATGATATTTTTCTCCATCAACTTCATAAGTAATTTCATACATAGGAGTTTTTCTACTAAAAAAGTCACGAATTGCTTCTAAGACATATGCCGTTTTTCCTAGTCGTTTCTTTAAGTTACGACTTGTTTCATAGGGTATATTCATAAATTTTCCAAAGCCAGCTGAATAGATAAAAGGATGTCCATTAATAGTACAAATGTCCACTCCCTTTACAACACCTGATAAAATCAGTTGCAAATTTTTATAAACATTCTTTCCAAAACCAAACATAATTCCAACATCATTGGTTGTACCATATGGTAAATGAGCAATGACTAATCGTTTTTCCCTTAAAAAATTACCAACCATTGCTTCATTTAAAGTACCATCTCCACCAACAGAAACAACTAAATCTATAGAATCTGACAAATCTTTTACAATCTCTGTAATATGACCAGGATAAGTAGTTCTATAATAAATCACTTCATATCCATGACGTTTAAAAAGAGATAGAAATTTAGTATTATCCACGGATTCTTTATTTTTTCTTTTTCCACTATGTGGATTCATGATGACTACGGCTTGTTTCATAATAACTCCTTTTGAATGGATTTTAATTCTTGTTATTCACTTAAATTGTGATATACATCCTGAACATCATCCAACTCTTCTAAAGTATCTACTAGTGCAAGAACACGTTCCTTTACCTCTGGATCATCAATTTCCACTAGATTAGATGCAACATAGGTAATTTCACTTGTAATAAAATCTTTGACACCCATTGCTTCAATCGCTTCTTTTACACGAATAAAAGTATCTGGTGTTGTATAAATTTCAAAAGTATCATCGTTTGTTATCATATCAGTTGCACCATGATCTAAAACGTTCATCATAAGTTCATCTTCATCTACTATTTTTTCTAAAACAATTACACCTTTTCTTTCAAATAAATAACTAACGCTTCCATCCGTTCCTAAGTTTCCACCACGCTTAGTAAAAGAAGAACGAACTAAGGATGCAGTACGATTTCTGTTATCGGTTAGACAATCTACCATAATAGCAATCCCATTAGGTCCATATCCTTCATAACGAATGCTTTCAAAGTCTTCTCCACCAGTTGCACCAATTGCTTTATCAATTGCTTTTTGGATATTATCCTTTGGCATATTTTGACTTCTACATTTTTCAATGACCATTCGAAGTGATGGATTAGAATCAGGATCTCCATTAGTACCTTTTGCGACTACATAAATCTCCTTTGCTAGTTTTTGAAAAATCTTTCCTCTTTCAGCATCAATCAATCCCTTTTTACGGTGAATCGTTGCCCATTTTGAATGTCCACTCATATTTTATCTTCCTTTCATTTCTTACAAATAAGCTTCCCTAGAAATATCTAAGAACAGTATTATGGTATCATAAAATCAATGAAAAGAAAAGACTTCCAAGAAAAAAGAAGAATCACTATTAAATGTAATTCCTCTAAATAAAATACTATCTTCTCTACTCAATGATATATGGACTGGTACTGGTTCCATTTCCTTTGATTTTTAAAAGATTGGTGTTTAGATAAACTACTGGGCGAGTAGGAGCCGAAGTAGCACTACTGCTATTTCCACTAAGAGAGTTAGCTACAGTGAGCGTACCAGTATAACTCATATATGATATAAGTGCCCAATAACCATTTCCAGCCAACCAAGCATTTGCATAACAATTATTAGCATGATATGCATTAATTTTTGCAGATAAACACGTATTTCTTATACTTCCTCCAACTGAATATCCAAAATCGCTTGGATAAATGAGTCCTACATATCCTTTTCATGTTGTTGGATTTCCACTAAATACTGTCGTTCCTCTTTCAAACGAATACCAGGACTTTGGAGAAACAGCTCCATCATAAGTAGTTCCTAAATTCCATGTAATATTACTGATTTGAGATTTAGATGTGTTATTTAGTGAACTTGTCCAGTATGCATCACTATTAAGGTAAGTCTTTAATGAAGCAGTAGACCAATTATTCTTATTGGCAGTATCCCATGCCATATTTCCAATTGGCTCTGCTCTTATCAATTTAATACGACTGGCTTTATTTCCATTAGAATCTGGTACATTGTTCATTAGCCCTATGATTCTCCATA
>CAJTXV010000046.1 GCA_910584255.1 uncultured Bacilli bacterium | reverse complement strand
ACATAAAAAAGACAAATAAGTAATTTCTTTTACCTATTTGTCAACAGTCTGAAAGAAAACTCAAATTTGAGATTTCTTTTTCTTTTACAAAAAAACTCCTTTTGGAGTCTTACATTAAATTATAGCTGTTTGGGTTGTAATTTGCGGACTGATTTGTTTCACTAAATGGAGTCATATTTGGCATGTTGTTTTCAATTCTAGATACTCTTGCACGTAGGCGATTGACTTCTCTTTCTAATGAAAAAATTCTGTTTTCTAATCTTCTAATTTCTTGACTACAATTACAATTTGGCCTTCCTGGGATATTAAAATTTGGGTTTGTTGGGAACATCATGAATGATGGATCCATAGAATTATTCATAAAACATCTCCTTCAATTAATTCTTTCTTTATTTTATTATATGTTATATAATAAATACGGTGATATCATGCGTCTTAGAAATGTAAAAAATAAGCAACAGATTATGGACAATTCTTCTTATTTAGTTAAAAATCCAGAAAGTTATCGTGGTATTTGGAAGGAATATTTTCATAATGCTCATCCCATTCATATTGAAATTGGTACTGGGAAAGGAAACTTTATCATTCAAATGGCAATGAAGTACCCTGACATCAATTTTATTGGAATTGAAAAATATGATAGTGTCATTGCACGTGCTTTAGAAAAAATGCCAGAAGGACTGTCTAATCTTTGCATGGTTCGTATGGATGCTTTACACATCACTCAAGTATTTCATCATGAAATAGAAACCATTTATTTAAATTTTTCTGATCCATGGTCAAAATGCCGTCAGGCTAAACGAAGGCTTACAAGTAACGTGTTTTTAGAACAATACGAATCTATATTTTCTAATGATGCCCATATTATTCAAAAAACTGACAATCAGGGATTATTTGAGTATTCCCTTTGTTCTCTTAGTCAATATGGATATCAATTCCTCGAACTTTCGTTAGATTTACATCATTCTATGGTAGAAGAGAATGTGATGACCGAATATGAAGAAAAATTTTCTAGAAAGGGACAGGCTATTTTTTACGTAGTTTCCACCAAAAAACTGTCTAATCAAAGAAAAAAAGATTAAATTTATTTTTCTTTGTGTGATAATTTGGTATAATAAGTCTATAGTAGGTGAAATATGAAGAAATTATTTATCATACTATCTTTAACATTACTTTTTAGTGGATGTTCTTTGGTTCGTATTAATGAACAATCTTATGAAGAAATTATAAAGGATATCTTTACTCCCAACTTTGATTTAAAAAACGTATCTTTAGAAGGATATTCCTATTATTTACCAAAGGGTGTTTTGTTAAAGAAAAATCATTCGCTTAATTCAGTTCTTTATTATAACCATCGAAAAATTTATTTATATGTGGATGCACTATCTTATTATCATCATGTAGAAAACGATTATCATGAAAATAAAGATAGTTACTATTCCTTAAAAATTGATCAGAATGGGAAACAAGGGTACTTGGAAATTACCCAAATTTCTACAAAATATTTTGTAGAGTTCATGTATCATTATGCTAAAATAGAGGCATATGTTGAGGAAAAAGATTTAAAGAAAACTATCACTCAGATGGCTTATATTTTAAATAGCATACAATATCAAGATGTTGTCTTGAGTACTTTGATTGGGAATCAGGCTCTAGATTATAACGAAGAGAATTTCAATATTTTTAAGCCAAAAAGGGAAGAGGGAAGTTTCTTAGATTATGAGGAACAAGATCGTAATCAAGGGGAACAAGAAAAAGATGAGGATCGTTTAGATGTAGAAGATAAAGTAGAATAAGGAAGAGGTGCTTTATGGGACTTTTAGAAAAACTAAAAAATACTTTTTTTGAAGAAGAGTATGTAGAAGTAGATGAAGTAGAAAAACCAAAGCAGAGTATAAAAAGAGAAGTCACTCCTGTTGCAAGAAAAATTGAACCTGTTCAAAAAGAAGAAGAACAAGAACCTGAAGAAATGGCTTCTACTATGGATCTTGCGGCTGTAACATCTGATTTAGAAATTGAAAATCAAGCCGATAAGGAGCTACTAAAAACGGAAATGGAAATTCCTTACTTTGAGGATGAAGACTTTATAGAATCACCTTCTTATATGGAGGAGGAAACTAAAAAAGTATATGGAGGAAGTTCCTCTGAAATTTATGAACGTGTAGATTTAGATTCTAATATTCATGAGGGAAGACCTTATGAGGGCTCCGTAGAGGGAAAATCTACCTTCAAACCAACACCAATTATCTCTCCTATCTATGGGATTTTAGATAAAAATTATAGAAAAGAGGAGGTCATTGATAAAAAAGATCGCCCTAGTAGTTATGTTTCTAGAAAAAATGTAGATTTAGATTTCGTTAGAAATAAAGCTTTTGGTGGATTAGAAGAGGATTTAAAAAATTTGAATTTTCATTCTGAAAAGATAGAAGAAACTGATTCTTTTGAAAATGAGAAACAAGAAAATGGGTTACTTTATGATATGACTGAAACTGATGGGACGCCTTCTGTTGATAAAGTGACTTTGGCGGATGCAGAAGAATATTTTGAAGATTTGGGGTTAGAATATAATATAGACTATACAGATATTCGGCATGAGAAACTAACAGGTAGACGTAGCCGTTCCTCTAGAGAAGAAATTAAAAATACCCTTCCCGAAACTCAGGAATCAGAAACTAAGGATGAAGTCAAAGTAAATATTAATATCAATATAAATGACGGAGAAGATGAAGAAGAAGTATATCAAGAACCAATCAAAGAAGAAACAAAATTGGAAGATAATCTTTTTGATTTAGTAGATTCTATGTATGAGGAAAGGGAGTGAAATGGATGGAATCATTGATGGAATTTTTTCCAATTGCCCTATACTGTTTAGCCATTGCTTTAACTATTCTACTCATGGTATTTATTGTAAAGTTAATGAATACAGTAGATAGAGTGAATCGTATTTTAGATGATATAGAAAAAAAATCGAAATCACTAAATGGATTATTTCAAGTAATTGATGGTGTAACTGATACTTTATCAGTATTTACAGATACGATTTTTTCGGGGGTGACTAGTGTCATAGGAATGATATTTCCGAAAAGAAAAAGAAAAAATAAAGAAAAGGAGAATGAAGATTATGAGTAAAGAAAAGAAAGAAAAAAAGGTAAAAAAGGGTGGAACTGGTAAGTTTATATTAGGAGCAGCAGTTGGTGCTGGACTTGGAGTTTTATTCGCTCCAAAAGCAGGAAGTGAAACTAGAAAGGATTTAAAAAAGAAATTTGATGAATTAATCAAGAAGGCAAAAGAAATTGATATGGAGGAAGTCAAAGAAGATATCCAAAATAAAATTGAAGAAATTAAAGAAGAACTTGCTGATCTTGATAAAGAAAAAGTATTAGAGATTGCGAAGAAAAAGGGAAATGATATTAAAGAAAGCTGTGAACAACTAGTTCAGATGGCGGTTGATAAAGGAACTCCTGTATTAGAAAAAGTAGCCAATGAAGTACGTGAAAAGACAATTGAAGCAGTCAGAGAAGTACTTGAAAAATTAGAGGGAAAACAAAAGAAATCTAAATAATCAAAATATTTAAGGAAATCTTGGCTTTTCCTTTTTATTATGTTATCATAATACTATATTGAAATTATTCAATGTAAGAAATGTTTTAGTAGTTATTTCTTGTTTGTAGTAGAGAGTTTGTGGTTGGTGAAAATGAACCGAGAGAAAATAATGAAGTACACCATTTTTAGTTGAAACGGGTCATTCCGTTAAAGATTCAAGTGGATAGATAATATCTATCAATTAAGGTGGTACCGCGATTTTTTCGTCCTTATGGAAGAAATTTTCGCGTTTTTCTTTTGAAGGAGGGAAAACTATGCATATCAGAAAAAATATACGAATATTAAATGTAACAAGAGAAAAAAATAATAATGAATGTAAGGAGGGAAGAATATGAAACTATATGATGAATTGGTATGGAGAGGATTAATACAGGATATCAGTGATAAAAGTTTAATTGAAAAACTAAATCAAGGGGGATTAACTTTTTATATTGGAACAGATCCAACAGCTGACTCTATGCATATTGGACATTATTCTTCCTTTTTAATTTCAAAAAGATTGGCTAGGGCTGGACATCACCCAATTCTTTTAGTTGGTGGGGCTACAGGTTTGATTGGAGATCCAAAACCTACTAGTGAAAGACCAATGATCTCAAAAGAAGAAGTGGCTCATAATTTTGAAGGGTTAAAGAAACAAGCTGAGAAAATTTTTGGATTTGAAGTTGTTAACAATTTTGATTGGACTAAGGATATTAATGTGATTGATTTCTTAAGGGATTATGGGAAGTATTTTAATGTGAATTATATGCTTGCCAAGGATAAAGTTAAATCTAGAATTGAGTCTGGCATTACCTATGCAGAATTTTCATACATGATTTTACAAGCACTGGATTTCTTACATCTTTATAAGACAAGGAATTGTGTATTACAAGTCGCTGGTTCTGATCAATGGGGAAATATTACTTCTGGCATTGAATTAATTCGTAAGAAACTTGGGAAAGAGGCTTATGGTATGGTTATGCCACTTGTCACAGATTCTAATGGAGTAAAGTTTGGTAAAACCGAAGGAAATGCCTTATGGCTCGATAAGGAAAAAACCTCTTCTTATGAACTTTATCAGTACTTAATTAATCTAGAAGATTCGATGATTATTCAGTATTTAAAAATGCTCACCTTTCTTACGAAAGAGGAAATTGAGATGTTAGAATCTTCACATAAAGAGCATCCTGAATTAAGGGAAGCGCATCAAGCACTGGCTAGAGAGATTATTACAGATCTTCATGGAGAAGAGGAATACAAAAAGGCAGTGGAACTTAGTAAAGTACTATTTAGTGGAGATGTTCGTAATCTAACTTCTAAGGAAATTGAGATTGTATTTAAGTCGATGCCTACATTTTCTTTAGAAAATGAAATGAATATTATTGATTTATTAGTAAATAATGGTATAGTAACTAGTAAGAGGGAAGCTAGGGAGATGATATCAAGTAATAGTATCACAGTAAATGGTGTTAAAGTGTCGTCAATTGATCAAATTATTACAAAGAGTGATGCGATTGATTCTAAATATATCATTGTTAGGCGTGGAAAGAAAAAATATTATTTAGGAAAATTTTAAAATCAAATGGAGGTTGAGTTTTATGGCAAAAAAAGAAGTGGAAACAAAGGTAAAAAAGAAACAGGCAAAACCAACAAAGGTACCAGTTGCGAAGTCTAAAAACACAAAAGCTTCTTCTTTAAAAGAGGATTCAAAGAAATTACCAAAGAATAAAAACTCTAGTACTAAAAACTCATCTTCTATGAAACCTAAAAGTACTACTACAAAAAAATCTTCTACGAAAAAGAATAAAAAAGATACTACGATAAAGAAAAATGTGAAAGTGGCACCTAAGGTTAGGAAAACAGAAACCACTAAGAAAACAAGTACTAAGGATATCGTAGAAACACCTAAGAAAAATACTGTTAAAGGTACTTCTCCATCTAAGTCAAAAGCTAAGGAAAAGGCAGTTAAAAAATCACAACAAGCAAATGTTAATAAAAAAGAAACTAAAGTCAAGAAGAAACAGGAAAAACTTTCTGAAAATAAGAATAAGAAGACAACAAAGAAAACTAAAAAAGTAAGTAAAGAAAAGAAAAAAGCAATCTATATTAGTCCTAGTCAGTTAGAAAAACAAAATAAAAGAAAGTTTCCGTGGGAGTTTGTACTGATACTTGTTATTTTCGTATGTGTAGGTTGTGGTGGATTCATGTATTATCAGAAATTTCATGGAAAAGGTGGAGAAATTAATCGAACCAATTCTTATGATACTTTAAATGCAGTTGTATTAGATCAGACGGATATTGTTTCTGTTGGAAGTAGTAATTTTAAACATAGTGAAACAAATGAATATATTAAAGGTGTTACTAAGGCTAAAATAATGAAGTTAGATACTTCTGGTAAATTGATGTTTGAAAAAGCTTATGATTCTAAGAGATCTTCATCATTCACTTCTTTGTCTGTAGTATCTGATGGATATGTAGTCGTTGGTTATATGGTGGGCGATCAGGAAAATCGTAGTGGAAAGCAATTAGGACTCATAGCAAAATATGATAAGAATGGTGAATTCTTGTGGGAAAAGGTGTATGAATCTTCTGGAAATGTTCAGTTTTCTAAAGTACAGGTTATTGAAGATGGGTATATAGTAGTTGGATATAGTGCTGTTAGTAATCCTAAGGAAGATACAATAGATGGTGGAGCACTCATTTTTAAATATGATTTTGAAGGAAATATCCTTTGGCAGAAATTTTATGGAAATCCATCGAAAGCTAGGTTTAATAGCTTTACAATTTCGGATTCTGTTATTTATGCAGTAGGAAAGAATGAAGATGATTTAGGAATTTTAGTAAGATGCTCTATGGATGGAAATATCGAGTGGGAAAAATCTTATACTTATACAGATGGAGCAGGCTTTTCTGATATTGCTTCTAAAGATGATTCATTGTTTGTCGTAGGTTCTAAGAAGATTCTTCCTAATTCTATTGAAAACGAGGCGCGTAAAACGAATAATACGGATGCTATGCTACTTAAATATAATCTATCTGGAGATATAGAATTTGAAAAAGTGTTTGGAGGAAGTAATCAGGATGGTTACGTTTCTATTACAACTAATAGAAATGATTTATTTGTAGTTGGATATAGTAATTCTTTCGACTCTGGTCTTAAAATATTTACAGATGGTAAGAAGAAAACAGGAATTTTGATTAAATATGATATGAGTGGGGATATTGAACGGAAAGCTATCTTTGGTGGAAGTAATAATGATACAATGACTTCCATTATTACGGATAATAGTAATATTTATATGACAGCTGTATCTAATAGTAAGGATGGGAATATTTTAACTGAATTTGATAATGGAAGAGATTCCTTTGGTAAATTAATTAAGGTAAATCCTAGACTTCGTACTTTATTTGTGAAGTAGTAATTATTGTAGACATTGTTAAAGAGAAGAGTAGAATCTAATTCTTTTCTTTTTCTTTTGTTAAAAATTTAACTATTTTTGTGAAATTATGTAGATTGCACGAAGTTTATAGTATAATTTAAATAGAGGTTTTACTGAATTATTCAGAGGGTGAATTCATACAAATTTTAACTAGGATTTTTATAAAATGTGCGGAATTGTTCATAGAATCATCGATATAAAATATAGTCACAAAATGTAATGGAGGTAAATGAATGAATCAAGATAAAATACATTTAGTAAATAAGATATTTAACGATGAAACAATTAGAACTGTTTGGGATGAGAAATTAGAAAAATACTTTATCAGTGTTGTTTATTTAGTTGGGGTTTTATCTGAAAGCAATAGACCAAGAAAATATTGGAGTGACTTAAAAAGCAAATTAAAACAGGAAGGAAATGAGGTGTCCGAAAAAATCGGACAGTTGAAATTAAAGTCACCAGATGACAAATATCGTTTGACCGATGTTTTTGATATTGGAGAAATGTTTAGAATTATTGAATCAATTCCTAGTAAAAATGCAGAGCCAATTAAAAGGTGGTTAGCAAAATTAGCTAGCGAAAGGATTGACGAAACATTTGATCCTTCCTTAGCGGCACAAAGCTCCATAGATTTATATAGGGCTAAAGATTATGGTGAAAAATGGATTGTTGAGCGTATGAAAGGTATTCAGAGTCGAAAACAACTTACTGATGTATGAAAAGATGGTGGAATATCTGAACAAAGAGAATATGCAGTTTTAACAAATGAAATTTATAAAGAATAGTCTGGCATGACTGCAAGTGAGTATAAGTCATTTAAAGATCTTAGGAAGGAGTTATTAAGAGATAATATGACTGATGTTGAAGTAGCACTTGCTAATTTGGGTGAAATAGCAACAAGAGAAATAGCAAAAAAGAAAAAAACTAAAGGGTTAAATGAAAATATAGAAGTCGCAAAACGTGGTGGAAAGATTGCAGGTAATGCAAGAAAAGATTTAGAACATGAAATGGGAGATAGTGTAGTTAATAGTAGTAATGCACTGAACTATAAATATGTAGATGAAAAAGAAATTCAGTATAATGGCAACAAGTAAATTTTATGATGGGTTAATGCTTAAGAATTTATTTAGGGAGTAAGGAAAAAGTGAAAGTTTTAAGTTATAATATATATGGAGTAAAAGAAACAAAAAATCCAATTCCAGAATGGGAAATTAGACAAAGAAATCTATATCATAATTTAAATAAAATATTAAAGGATGAGAATATTAAAGTTTTATGTTTTCAAGAAGTAAATGAAAATAATATGAATTTACTTAAAAAAATTGCAATAAAAAATAATTTTAGTATATTAGATAAATTTCCGATGAAAACAGAAACTATTATCCAATACAATATTATTGCAATAAAAAATGATGATAAGTTAAAAATGTATGTTGTCTTCCACATGGTAAAGATGATGTGTATAAAAGTATTGATGAACAAGTAATTGATTATGGGATGAGTGATTATAGAACAACTGTTTTCGTTAATTTCGAATATTATGGTAAAACATATTTAATTGGCTGTTATATTTCCACTGAAGGAAAAATAAATGGTACTGTTAAGTCGTTGAATTATATGGATAACATAAATACTGATTATCAGATTATAATAGACGATATGAATATGATATCTCATATGTCCGAAGTATATAATATATTGAAACAAAATACCAATTATACGATAATATCTAGGAACAAAAATTTTAAAATATCTGATCATTCATGGCATGGCTATGGGATAAAAGAACAAGTGAATGTTGATTTTGCTTTTGTAGAAAAAATTAAAGAGGATGTTTATGATTATGAAATAATTAAACAGGATGATATGATGGAAGAGGGCTCTGATCATAGACCTATAATCATAACTATAAATTAATAAAAAAACATGGGGTATAGAGCATATGCCGTTAAATTTTGAGATAACCTCCCACTAGAGAAGAAAATGTATATTTTTAGTTAAAATTCCGTAAAATAACAGAAAAATTTGCTAAATTATAAGAAATCGATTATAATATGATAGAATTTAAGTTAAATTATTTCATTCAAAAGGACGGGAAGTTTGAAAAATTTTTTTCACTATAAGTAACGTCTCGAGAGTGATAAGAAATATTTTTTGTAATTTGGCTTAAGTTTTGTGTATTTTGGAATTAGATTATTTTTTCAATAATCTAATGGAAAGGTCAATATCATCATTATTGATCTTTTTAATTGTGTTTGACTATGGGGTCAAACAGTAAAACCACCAGCTATGCTGGTG
>CAJTXV010000045.1 GCA_910584255.1 uncultured Bacilli bacterium | reverse complement strand
CCACAGGCAAGAGTTATTATAAACTCAAAAAAAATAAATAGAAAGAATCAATCAATCAAATAGATTAATAATGTCTATAAGATTGATTATACGAGGAGCGTGAATTTTATAAATAAAACATGAAGTTATAAGAAAAGATTTTCGTAAAAATTAGTGATAATATTTGTTGTTTTTTTGAAGGTTTAATAATAGATTTTGAAAAAATCTCTAAACTGTCGGAGACTAATAAAGGGTCTTAGGGATATGCCCTAACGAGTAAATGGGTGTGTAGACACCATACTTGATAGTTTAAATAGTAAAAATAGCAGATTTCAGTAACCTAAAATTTTAAAGAAAAGGAGGAAATTTTATAGGAAAAATTTATGTAGATCCTTATGATATCCTTTGTAAGGAACTTTCATTTTCTTATCAAGAACATTTTAAGATCATAAAAAAATTAGAGAGGAACTCTAAATGGTATAATGCGTTTCGATATCGAAAGTCAACAGTAGATGGTTCTACCATTACTTTGATATCAGTAGAATGTTTGATTTGGTTTAAAGAAGTAGAATTAAAAAAAGGAAACCCTAAAGATTTAAAAATTAATTTTCTTGAAAGATATATTGAAGTGCTAGAGGATTATTTGAAAATTCCCCATGAAAGACTAGAGTATTGTGATTTACCATTAAAATATTTAAGAAGGCACTTCAATAAAACAAAAAATGCCATAGGAGTAGCAACAAATAGAATGCAAAAACATTTTCCTTATCCACTTAAATATATTAAGTATGGAAAAGTTTATGTTTCTTCAATTGGTGTTAAATGGCTAAATGAAAAGTATTTTAGAACAAAGTATATTGAATATTTAGTAGATTATAAAGACTCTTTAGAAAGTAGAATTTCTAATTAGTCTTTTTTAATGTAATGAGTCTTGTGTCTTAAAAATATAATTAAGAAAGGGAGCTGTTTATATGCATTTAACGGTTGAGAATTACAATAAAGATGGGAAGAAAATTGAACCTAAAGAAATAATTTTAAATTATCCTTTAATATATACATTATTAAAAAAGTATTTAAAAGAGGCATAAAAATAAAAACGATAAGCATTTCATTTTTTGTATAAAAATGGTATTATGTAGTTGCAAGTTTTTTTACAAAAAATGCTTTTATAAAAGAAGGAGGAAAAAATATTAACGATATAAAAGCAGAAGTAAAAAAAATTAAAGCTCTTTATGTTCGTGTATCAACAGATGCTCAAGTCGATGGATATTCAATAGAAGCTCAAATAGAATCATTAGAAGGTTACTTGAAAAGTCAAGGATGGTCAGATTATGAATTATATGCTGATCCAGGATTTAGCGGTAAGAACTTAGAAAGACCTGCAATTGGGAAGTTAATAAAAGACTGTGAAGATGGAAAAATTGATACAGTTTTAGTTTTCAAACTAGATAGACTATCTCGTAGTCAAAAAGATACTTTATATTTAATTGAAGAAGTATTTAATAATAATGAAGTTGGTTTTATCTCTGTTAGAGAAAGTTTTGATACAACTACTCCATTTGGTAAGGCAATGATTGGAATATTATCAGTATTTGCTCAGTTAGAAAGAGAAACTATTTTAGAGCGTACTAGAATTGGTCTTAAAAAACGAGCTGAAGATGGATTTTGGCGTGGAGGGGGAAAAACTCCATTCGCTTATGATTACGACAAAGAAGCAGGTATGTTAGTTGTTAATGGTGAAAGAAAAGTCATCTTTGATTTAATGAAAACATTAAGACTTCAAGGATATAGTTATAATGAACTTTCTAAAGTAACAGGATATGATGAATCGTGGATTCAAGGTATATTAAGTTCTAAAACTAATTTAGGGAAGATTCCATTTAAAGGTGAACTTTATGATGGCAAACATGAGGCAATAATTAGTGAAGAAGAATATCAACAATTACAAACAATAGAAAAACAAAGAAGCAAGAATCAACATGCAAGTCATTATTTACTTTCAGGCAAAATCTATTGTGGTAATTGTGGGGCAAAGTATCGTTATCAAAAATGGGGACAAAGAATTATTTGTTATTGCTACTCTCAGCAAAAGAGTAAACCAAAATTAATCAAAGATCCGAATTGTAATAATATAAGACTTGATAGTTTTGAAATTGAGGATAAATTCTTGGAACAATTATTTGCCATGTCTTTAAATGAAGAACTGTTTAGAGATACTTTTGATTTATCTAAAACAAATCTTGTTGATGAACTTAATATAAGACTGGATAAGACACAGAAAAAAATTGAAAACTTGATTCAGTTACTTTCAGATAATATAGCAAATGAAGAAATAAAAAAAGAACTTGCTAAATTAACAAGTGAAAAGTCTAATATAATTAAAGAGCTAGAAAATATAAAAGAAAAAGAAAGAGCAACAAAAACTTATGATAAAATTAAAAATCTAGAAAGTGTTTGGACGGGCATGGAATTTAAAGAAAAAAG
The DNA here is from genome assembly GCA_910584255.1 of uncultured Bacilli bacterium. Classification (GTDB taxonomy): domain Bacteria; phylum Bacillota_I; class Bacilli_A; order RF39; family UBA660; genus Alloscybalousia. The sequence goes on along the minus strand of CAJTXV010000045.1, from coordinate 6,959 downwards.
AAATGTCGTAGAACAATTGCTAGATAAAATAGTTGTAGATGGTGCGTCACTAAAGATATATTGGAATGTTAGTGAAAACTAGCATAAAAAATATAAGGTTTTCTCTACATATGTCTTAGCTCCCAATTAAGGACATACTAATATTTACCTTTAAACAATTTATGATAATATTTTTATTACTAGGAACAATTAATTTTTGAAATATCTGACTTTTGGATGCATTTAATGTCTTTAACAATGTAATATAGTAGTAATCGACTGACTGAAATCCATTATAGATATTAATAATTGTAATAAATAATGAAATCATTAAAGCCATAAAAATAATAGAATTCATATTCGCACCAATCCAAATAATAATTAAAGGTCCAAGTGCAACTTTAGGCAAAGAATTAAGAATGGTTAAATAAGGATCAACTATCTTTGCTAAAGTTGAGAACCACCACAGTAGTGTTGCAATTCCAAATCCTAAAACGCTAGCGATTACAAAACTAATGAGTGTTTCATAAACAGTAATATAGACATGATTCCACAAATTATTCTGTTCTAATAATGAGGTAAAAGTGGTTACAACTTGACTTGGAGAACTAGAAAGAAAAGAATTAATAATCCCTGTTTTAGAGGCTATTTCCCAAATCAATAAGAAAGAAAGAATAATAAGAAATTGACAACTGAGAATAACCCCTTTTTTTCTTCTCCTCTTTTTTAGGAACTCTTGATGTTCCTTACTATATGTGGGCATCTAAATCCCTCCAAATCTGATCATAATACGCATGAAATTCTTTTTTCTTTCTATTTTCAATCGGAGTAGATTTATTTGGTATATCAATACTATATACTTTTTTTACTATAGCTGGTCGTTTGGATAAAACGGCAACTCGGTCACTAAGTGAGACCGCTTCTGCGAGATCATGCGTTACAAGAATTGCTGTCTTTCCTTCTTTTTTAATAATTTTATAAACATCTTCTGACAAGTAAATTCGAGTTAAATAATCAAGTGCAGAAAATGGTTCATCTAGAAAGAGAATATCAGGATCAATTGCAAGCGTACGAATCAGTGCGACACGTTGTCGCATTCCACCTGATAGAGAAGATGGATATTTATTCATAAAATCTCCAAGTCCATAAGTATTTAATAATTCTATGACTCTATTTTTAGTTTCCTCTGTCAGATTATGCTGGATTTCTAAGCCAATTAAGCAATTTTCTAAAATTGTTCTCCAAGGAAATAATGCATCTTTTTGCAGCATATACCCAATTTTTATATCATGATTTTTAAATTGAATATCACCACTAGATTTTTTTTCTAAATTGGATAGGACGGAAAGTAAACTAGTTTTTCCACAACCAGAGGGGCCTACAATTGAAAGGAGTTCCCCCTCATAAACGTCAAGATTAATACCACCTAAAGCTTCTATCTCCCCATCAAGATCTTGGTAGTTTTTTTTAAGACCTTGAATTTTTAAAATAGGTTTCATATTAATCCTTTTTGTAAATCAAATCTTGATAAGAAACTGTATCTACAAGTTCACCAGAAGCCTTCATAATTTCTTGTAAATGGTAGAATGATTCTTCACTGAAAGTAGTGGTTTTAGGCCAAGCATCTACTTCACGATATCTCTTTACTACGTCTACCAAATCATTTAAAGAAGTATCTGGGAAGAATTCTAACATTGCTTCTGCAACTTCTTCATCCGTATGTTCATGTACATAATCTAGTCCCTTTTGAATGGCTCTTGTAAATTTTTCAATAACTTCAGGGTGTTTTTCAATGTAACTGATTCTAGCACTATAAGAAGTATAAGGAACAACTCCCCCTAATTCACCAATAGATGCTACAACATATCCAAATCCTTGCTTTTCAACTTGTAGAGCATTTGGCTCAAATAGAGTAACAAAATCACCTTGACCACCCATAAATGCTCCTTGCATTGCAGCAAAGGCAATACTTGTATCGATATCTAAATCATTAACTGGGTCAATTCCATTTTGCCTTAATGCCCATTCAAATGTCATTTCGGGCATTCCACCTTTTCGACCTCCAATGACACTTTTTCCTTTTAAATCATCTAGTTTAAAAGAATCGATTTTCTCTCTAGATACTAAGAAAGTGCCATCTTTTTGAGTCAGTTGAGCAAATGTCTTTAAATAATCCTTTTCCTTCGCATTATATACATAAATACATGCTTCACTTCCAGAAAAACCAATTTGTACATCTCCTGATAATACAGCAGCAGAAACCTTGTCAGCTCCAGGTGTTAAGATAAGCTCTATATCAAGACCTTCTTCTTCAAAGAATCCAAGTCCCTTTGCGACATATTGTGGGGCATAAAAAACAGTATGTGCAACTTCTGCAACTTTAATTTTCTCTAATTTTGATTTGTACTTCTTATCGCTATCATTTTTCTTATTTAGATCTAAAACAAATAAAGTTCCAATCGTTAAAAGAACAATGGCAACAAGTAGTCCATAAAAAACTTTTTTCATATATCCTCCTTTTCAATGGTATTATATGAGTCTACTTTTTAAATGGTTATGAAAATATAAATTGACAGTTATAGACAGTAAAAAAGTGGAAAGTGTCAATAAGGATTCTAAAAAAAAGAAGATTAAGATATAATCAAAATAGGTGAGGAAAAATGAAATTAAAAATGTATGGTAGTATGTTATTTGTAATCTCACTTTTTCTAATTTTTGGAGGAAGTTCTATTCAGTTTGTGGACACCTTTAAAGAAGATAGAAAAGAAATGAGAAAAATCAGTCAAGAAGTAAATAAAAACTATACAGAAATCACAGAAGATATGAAAAAACTTCACCAGTCCATGGTAGAAATGCAGAAACTTTTTACTCTTTATTATGAAAATATTGGAGAAAATAAAGAGTACTATCAAAATCAACTAACCAGTATCAAAAACCAAAAAGAACACATCGAAAGTGCAATGAAGAAAGTAAAAGCAAATTGTCAAATAGCGGTCAATGATAAAAGTCAAGAAAAGTGTAAATCAATGATAGAAAACAATCAAAAGGCACAAGAAAATTACACTCGACTTGAAGAAAATTATCAGGAGTTTATGGAAGGTCATGAGGAATGGTTGAATAAAAACAAAACAGTCGCAATGAAGTAAGAAAGAGAGGGATAGGATGTTTCGTAAAGATGATATTGTAATTGAGTTTTTAGAAGAAACAAGAGAAATTAAGATTCCCATTGAATTCTTAGAGGATGAAACGCAAACACTTCAAATAATCGAAGAAAATTTTAATACCAAGATTCCAGAAAGTTGCGAGAAGAAAAAAGATGTAGAAAAACATCTAAAACAGGTAAACCATGAATATGTAGAATTTATAAAGAAAAAAAGACCTGCACTGTGGGCAAGAAATATGGTATTTATGATCTTATTTCTTTTGCCATTACTGATATTAGCTTGGTTCATCACAAAAAATACAAGTCTTATCTTTTTAAGACAAATTCATCCCTTAATCATGCCAATGATTCTATCTTCGTGGATTTTGATTTTCATTCTGAGTATAATGTTACTAGTTTCCAAAATAAAGAAAAAATCTTGGAAAGTAAAACATGGAACCATGGTAGCCTTTGGAACTTTTGTAATTTATGCAGTTGGAATATTTACCTTGACAGATTTATTATATGGAAAAGATAAAAAATATCAGGATTTCATTATTAGGGAATCTATGAATACTAAAGATCATCAGTTTATTGCGAGTATTTTTTATAATAATAGAACCATTGAAAACACCTTGTCAAAAACCAAAAATCAAGGTTTAGGTGAAGAACTCTATCAATTTGAGCCAATTAATTTTGAAACAAAGTTTTATGCCAATGCCTACGAAAAAGAATTATTTACAAAAGATGAGGGAAACCAAATTTATAAAATTATAAAAATAGAAGGAGTATCTGAAACGGGAGGGTATAAATATAGCGGCTTTTTAACGGTAGTCTATGATCCTTCTCATGTAAAACTGAAAACGAGTGTAGGAGCAGGAACACAGGAAGGTTCCTATGGACAAACCTTAGCAGATATTTCTAAAGATAGCCATGCTTTAGTAGCAATGAATGCAGGTGGTTTTTATGACCCAAACTGGAATAGTAATGGGGGAATCCCTCATGGGACAGTCATCCAAGATGGAGTTGTAAAAACAGAATATAATCGTGGAATTGAATCAGGTGGAATGATTGCGTTCAATCAAGAAAATCAATTAATATTAAAGAGAATGAGTACTACGGAAGCAATTCAAATGGGAATTCGTGATGCCGTTGACTGGGGGCCATTCTTAATCGTAAATGGAGAAAACTATTTTAAGGACTCTACTTCTAAATGGGCATGTGCAAGAAGTGTCATCGCCCAAAGAAAAGATGGAGTGGTACTAATGCTTGTAATTGATGGAGATCAACCACACAGTAAAGGTGCCAGTTACAAAGATCTAGCCGATATTATGGAACGATATGGTGCTTACAATGCGGCGACTTTAGATGGAGGAACGTCTACTGCGATGGTAGAAAATCATGAATATATTAATATTCCATTTAATGGTCAAAGAAGGACAATACGTAGGTTGCCCAATGCTTGGATTGTTACTAGTGATTAAATATTAAAATTTATCATAAAATAAGTAGGGGGATTTTATATGTCAAGTGAAGTAAAAGTATGTACTTTCAATGTACAAAATGACAATTTAGTAAAAAATTTAACAGAAGAGTTAATTGAAAACTGTTATTCTACGATTCTTAAAAAGCATAAAGTAGATATTTTAACAACTCAAGAAATGATAGCTTCAACTTTGGATGTGCTAAAAAAGAAATTCCCAATGTACTATTTTATAGGAAAAGGTAGATATGGAACGGGTCATTTTCAAAAGAAAATCAATCTATTAAAAAAATATAATGAACATGCATCTATTATTACTAATTTTAAAGTACTTAGTCAGAAAACCCATAGTCTTCCATGGCTTCCTAGGAATATGAAAGACTTTTATAATGGAATATTTAAGTATCGTTCTATGACCCCAAGAGTATTGACAGAGGCCGTAATAGAAATAGGTACAGGAAAAAGAATTTGTATTTTAAATACGCATTTAGACTGCCACATGAATACAGTTAGGAAACGCCAATTAAATTATATTATTAGATATGTTAAAAAAACGAAATCACCAATCATTTTGCTTGGAGATTTCAATTCTAATTTAACCAATAAAACATTCTTAAGCTTTATTGAAGAACTAGGAGCATTGGGTTTAAAAAGAATAGAGTATAATCATAAAACATTTAGAAAATCCAAAAAAGATACACCCATTGATCATATTTTCCTTTCCAAAAATCTAGAAGTAAAAGAGTATGGAATTATCGAAGAAAAAGTGTTAGAAACATATAGTGATCACTTTCCACTCTACGCAACAATTATCATAAAATAAAAAGATGAATCGGTATTTTGTACCTACTCATCTTTTTTTATTTTCTAGTCTGACTCTCTTGCACTATTTTTAGAATTTGTTAAGTAATTCTCATATTGAGTTTTTAAGTTTTTATCCTCAATCTTAATTTTATAATCTTCTCTTAATTTTTCAAGTGCAATAATATTAATTGCCTTATCCTCTGTCATTTTATCTTTATAAAGATCATCAATAATATTACCACGTACCGTCTTTAATTGTGGTTTTTCTTTTTGGCTGACACGTAAGATAATGTGATATCCATAAGTTGACTTTACTGGTTCTTTAGTATATTCACCATCTTTTAATTGTAGTGCAGCCTCTTCAAACTCAGTGACCATGGAACCATGACCAAATGGATCTAAGACTCCACCTTTTTCTTTGGTACCTTCATCATCTGAATTTTCTTTTGCCAACTTTTCAAAGTCTTCTCCATTATCTAGTTTTTTAATTAAATCATTCGCTTTCTTTAGTGCTTCCTCTTCCGCTGCTGTTTTCTCATCTGCTGTCATTCCATCTTTAGTTTTTGGCTTAATTAAAATATGTTTCGCACTGATATCACCAAAGATTTTCTCATCATAATATGTTTGAATTTCATCATCTTCTACTAATGTTTTCGCATAATCTTCTACTGCCAGATTTCTTTTGTATTGAAGTGTCAAGTAGTCTCTAAGACCATCCATCGTAGTAACCCCATAAGCACTGGCCGTTTGTTGTAACAAATTAGCTTCACTTCCACGTCCATAAATTTGAACCATTGATTCAATTTGACTTTCTATCGACTCCTTTTGCTCTTCATCATCTTTATACTTGTCATTTAATATTTTCTCATCAATCATATCTAAAAGTACAGATAACGCATATCGATCTTTCATTTCACTATACAAATTATCAACAGAAATTTCATTTTCCTTAAATGTAACTACTGCATCTTGACCATTTTCTAATTTTGCAACTTTTCCACAACCAGTTACCAAAAAAAGAACCATAGTCATACTAATTAATAACTTTTTCTTCATTGTAATCCTCCCTAAACAAATACTATCATAGCAAAAAATCCAAGAAAAGACAATGAAATTTTGCCAATTTCAGCATATGTCTAGAACCTTTTTTCATCTTTTCCATAAAATACAATGAGTAATCAAAAAAGGAGGAAAGAAATATGAGTAATTACGTATCATCATCAGCAATCGTATTAGTATTATTTATTTTATTAGTAATTATTCTTGGCGCATGGATCTAATAAGTAGGAGGTGAAAAGTCTATGTCATGTCAACAAAATCAAACAAACACGACTTGCTGCCAATCAAATAATGGATCTGGAACAGGATTTGTAATTGTAATCGTATTGTATATCTTACTTGCCATTATTCTTGGTGCTTGGATGTCTTGCTAATAAGTACTAAAAAGAGTTCTACTAGAAAAATCTAGTAGGACTTTTTAAATAAAAAAGAAAAATTTGTTTAGTTGTCAATGATGTGACACCTAAATAAGTGGTAAAAAATATTAATTTG
>CAJTXV010000044.1 GCA_910584255.1 uncultured Bacilli bacterium | reverse complement strand
CGACTTATTGTTTTTTTGTAGAAAAAAGGTGTCACATCAATTGTAACGCTACAGACTTTTTAAATAAAAAAGAAAAATTATAATATACTAATTGAGAGAGTAATGATATACTATAGTAAGGTGATACTATGAATCCTATATTAATTAGAAACGTATTAGAATTATTAGGTCAATTTACAGGGATAGTCTGTATTTATAACATATCCACTATTGCTTTCAGCAACCTAATTCTAAAGAAAGACAAAAAATATGAAAAATATTTGATTCATGATTTTCCTCATGTAGATAAAGTTCCTTTAGAAGAAAGAAAAAAAAGGGTAAATTCAACGAAAAACAAAGAACTACTATTCTATATAGAGAAACTAGAAAAATTTACGGATGAAGAAAATCTAAAGAATGCTTATCGTAACTTAAGTACGATGGATATGAAATGGCAACCATGTAAAATTATTTATGGCTCTCTAGGAAGTTATGATGCGAAAAAGAACCAATTAAAATATGCACTGAATGATACGTTAGGATATGAATTTTTAAATATGTGTTCTACTTATTATGATGTGGATTCTAATGAAAAACAGTCAGGTTTTTCATGGCAAAAAGGTTTTTCTTTAATTGGAGAAGGCTTGAATGTGGGTTATACAGAATTATTAAATGCTAGGATTTATAATGGAGATATAGTAGAAGGACATGAAAAAGAAGCAAGAATCGCAGAAATGATGGAATTTTTCTTTGATGATCCAAAAGAGATGGAACATCTTTACTTTAATCACAATTTAGTTGGTTTCATAGAACATATGGAACATTTTCAAGAACGAGAAGAAGTAATCAAATTAATTCGTGAAATTGATCAAATAACATTCCTATCTCATCTTGGAAATCCCCTTCCTACTTATGAATATATAAAAATACAATTAAAACTCTACGATTGGTTCAAAGAAAAAAATCAAGATCCTAAAAAACTAGAGGAAGTAGAAAACTTTCTAGAAGAAGAAAAAATGGTTTCATTTGCTTTAAAAAGTAAGAAAACAAAACTAGTGAAGGGCTTTCCAAAACGAGTACATCCCGTTTTTACAAAAACAAAAAAAGTAGATAGGGTGGATTCTACGATGATTCCTTTTAATATATATCAAAGAAAGCCGTTTAAAGAATTATGTTCTGAATTGTTTCAAGTACCAGAGGATGAAATTAATATTTTACAAGCGACAAAGCTTTATTGTTTAATGACCAATATGGATTTTATAAATTGTGATAGAAATACTAGAAATACAATTGCAAGACAGGTGCAAACTTTAATTTTACCAGAAGAGGAAAAGACAAGCCTAGAACAAAGAACCTGTAAACAACTTCAAAAAAAATTGGATTCAATATGGTATAATACAACCGAGGAATTAAAAAAGATAAAGACTTCAAGAAAAGTAGGGTAACAATCAATAGAAAAATCATAAAGTAGGTGATATCAATGGATCCATTTATAGTAGAAGCACTTGTAGATTCTATCAAAGAGTCACTGCTTTTTGTAACCAATGTAGCAGTAACCTCTAATGTTTTAGTATCAGGGAAAATACTTGTTACTAGGTTAAAACGAGAGAAAACAAACAGTCAAAATAAAATTATTAGTAATACTTCACTTGTAGATAAAAAAACAGTAGAAGAAAGAAAAAGAGAATTATCAAAAGAAGAAATAGGTGAATTAAAACCCTATGTAAAAAAGTTAGAAGAATATACATCGAAGAATAATTTAAAAACAGCTTATCGGAACCTAAAATCTTTAAAAGTAAAAAGAAATTATGTAATGATTTTAATGTGTATGGCAGGAATGTACGATATCCAAAAAAACACAATTAGGTATACACTAAAGAGTACAATCGGTCATGAATTTCTTCATATGGCTTCTAGTTACTATGATGCAGCAACTAAAACGGAGTATTGTGGTTTTTTTCAAACAAAAGGATTTGATACTATAGGAGAGGGACTCAATGAAGGTTATACCGAATTACTAGCATCGAGAATATATGAGAAAAATCATAAAGTAGGAGCGTATAAAAAAGAAGTAGGCGTTACTAGATTATTGGAATTATTTTTTGATAACCCAAAAGAAATGGAAGATTATTACTTTAATCATAATCTGCCTGGATTGATTCACCATATGGAACAGTATGCTCCAAGAGAAGAAATTATAAAGTTAATCCATGAAATCGATGAAATGCATAATCTATCAAATATATTAAGCCCAATTTCTATCTATCAACAAGTGAAGATTCAAATGAAACTATATGAGTGGTTTCGGTTAAAAAATAAAAATTCTCAAAAACTAGAATCATTTGAATCATTCTTAAAAGAAAATAAAATTACTTTACTCGTGTTTAAAAAGCAAAAAATCAAATTGCAAAAAAAATTTCAAAAAGGAACTCCTGTTTTTGATATAGAAGAATATCAAACATTAAATTCATTTTCGGGAAAAAAGATAGACACAAATCAAGTCAAAATCAAAGAAAATACTACCAATGAAAAACAACAAGAAATTTTAAGAGAATTATTACCCTACCAGAAATTAAGTTTTGCGAAGTTATGTTCTGAAGTATTTCAAGTACCAGAGGCTGAAATTAATATTTTACAAGCGACAAAGCTTTATTGTTTAATGACCAATATTGACTTTTTAAATTGTGATAGAAAAACGAGAAATATAATTGCAAGACAGGTTCAAACTTTGATTCTACCAGAAAATGAAAAAAAACCTTTAGAAAAAAGAAACAGTATAGGACTTCAAAAGAAGTTAGATTCTACATGGAATGTTATTTATAAAGGAGAGAAAAGTGATACGAAGAAAATAATATAAAATAAAAAGATGCTATCCAAGTGGCACCTTTTTATTTCTATGAATACAGCGAGTATTCCTTATTATATTGTAAAAAAAGAAAGGAATCTATTCAGGAAAAATATAAAAAATTATAATAAAACGTAAGATTAGACAAAAAAAGTTGTAAATTTGTGCTATAATAAATTCGTTTTATGAGGACTAGAAAGATAGGTGATTACATGAGTTTAGTAATTCAAGATTTGAGCGTTATTACAAAAAATAACGAGAAAGAAATATTAAAAAATTTCTCACTTACAATCGAATCAGGAGAAATTCATGCCATTATGGGGCCCAATGGTACTGGAAAAAGTACTTTATCTAAAGTAATGATGGGAAGTAGTGACTATCAAGTAATTAAGGGAGATATTCTTTACAATGATACCTCTATTTTACCTTTGACAGTCGATGAAAGAAGTCGTTTAGGCATTTTTTTAGCGATGCAATCACCAATTAGTATCGAAGGGGTTACCAATAGTGAATTTTTACGTACTGCTCTCAACGCAAGAAGAAAAGAAAATATTGGAATCTACCAATTCATGAAAGAAATGGAAACAGGAATGCAGGATTTAAAGATGGATTCTAGTATGATGCACCGCTCCATTAATGAAAATTTTTCTGGCGGGGAAAGAAAGAAGAATGAAATTCTACAATTAAAAATACTAAAACCACAATTTATTATTTTAGATGAATTAGATTCTGGATTAGATGTGGATAGTTTAAAAATTGTTTGTGAGAATATTTTAGACTATAAAAAAGAAAATCCAGAGTGTGCTATTTTAATTATTACTCATTATTCCAAGATATTAGACTATCTCATTCCAAATTATGTTCATATAATGAAAGAGGGGGAGATAAAAAAAACTGGTTCTCTTTCTTTGGCAAAAGAAATAGAAAAAAATGGGTATGTACTTGAAAACACGATGAGTGGAAATACTGTGAATGGGTTGATTCATGATGAATAAAATAAAAGTAGATTCGAAGGCAAAATCAAAGAAAAAATTGCGAATTACTAAAAAAGAAGATATAGAATTGTGCCTGAGAGGTCATGATGCAAACTATCAGATTTTTGTGGAAGATGGCATAGAATGTAATCTATGGATTACTGGACATGATAGTAATCTTTCTATTGAAATTATAGAAAATAAAAATAGTTATGTTCTAGTTTCTTCATTCTTAGAAAATAGTAGTAGTCATTTTAGTATTCAGCTAGATGGTGAGAATTCAATTCTAGATTTTTCTTATAGTATTTTAAGTCAAAAAGAGTCTCTGAATGAGATTAAAGTATTTCATAATGCTTCTAATACAAAAAGTAAGGTAGTATGCAATGGATTAAGTGATCAAAAGGCACCAATTACGCTAGATGTGAATGAATACATTCCAAAATCAAGTAAAAACTGTAGTTGTAATCAAGATAGTAAAATTTTAGAACTAGAAAGTAGTACTTCAGAAATTCATCCAAACCTATATATAGAAAACTATGAGGTAGAAGCCTCTCATTCTGCTTATATTGGCCCGTTCAAAAAGGAGGATATATTCTACTTAGAAAGCAGAGGGATTCCTGAAGAAGACGCAAAAGTGTTACTAGTAAAATCTTTATTACTAGGGAAATTAAAATTAACAGAATCGCAAAAAAGTGAACTAATTGAAAGAATTGAAAAAAGATAGGAAACAGAAAGAGAATAAAAAGAAATGGAGGTGATTCTTTTGAATCGAGAGGATTTTGAAATTTTAAATCAGGATGAAAAATTAATTTACTTTGATAATAGTGCAACGACATTCAAACCAAAACAGGTAGTAAATAGTGTAGTAGACTACTATACAAAATACACAGCCAATGCACATAGAGGAGACTATGATAACAGTTTAAAAGTAGATATGGAATATGAGGGAGTAAGAGACAAGGTTCAAAAACTACTTCATAATAAAAGTAGAAAAGAAATCGTGTTTACTTCTGGGGCTACCGCTTCTTTAAATATGATCGTGTTTGGATTTATGAAATATCAGTTAAAGGAGGGAGATGAAGTTCTACTTACAAAAGCAGAACATGCATCTAATATTCTTCCTTGGATAACCTTAGCGAAAGAAATAGGAATTAAAATACGTTATATCCCATTAGAAAACCATCTAGTAACTTTAGAAAATGTAGAAAGATCAATTACCACAAATACAAAAGTCATTTCAATTGCACATGTTACGAATGTATTAGGAGATGAAAGACCAATCGCAAAGATAGGAAAGATTTGTTCTAAAAATGAAATTTATTTTGTAGTAGATGGATCACAAAGTGTACCTCATATACCAATTGATGTAATTCAAATGGGAATTGATTTTCTTGCCTTTTCTGCTCATAAAATGCTAGGACCAACAGGAGTAGGTGTGCTATATGGAAAAGAAGAATTACTAGAGAGATTAGAACCAACAATGCTGGGTGGCGGAATGAACGCAGCATTCGATAGTGAAGGAGAAATTGAATATAAAACACTTCCTTCAAGATTGGAGGCAGGTACTCCTAATATTGCAGGAGTAATTGGATTAGGAAGTGCAATAGATTATCTATTAAATATTGGACTTGATCATATCCATCAATATGAACTAGAACTAAAAAAATATGCCATTGAACAGCTAAAAAAGATTCCAAATATTATTCTTTATAATCAAGAATTAGAAAATGGAATGATTGCTTTTAATATTGATGGGGTATTCAGTCAAGACACCGCAGTTTATCTAAATCACTATCATATTTGTGTAAGAGCAGGGAATCATTGTGCCAAAATACTAAAAGAAGATTTAAATGTAAAAAATACATGTCGTATTAGTTTTTACCTTTATAACACAAAGGAAGAAGTAGATGAGCTAATTCGTGTATTAAAAGAATCAGAAGATATATTCAAAGTAGTACTATAGATTAGTAAGGAGTTGAGAAGATGGACCCAAATTTAAGAAGAGAAATATTATTAGATAATTATCAAAATCCAGTAGGGCATGGACTAAAAGAAAATCAGGGATATATCAAAATTAATACCAATAATGAAAGTTGTATTGATAATTTGGATATTATGTATAAATTGGAAAATGGAATCATTGCAGATATCTGCTTTGATGGAGAGGCCTGTGCCATTAGTACTTCTGCAACGAGCATTATGATTAAAAGTCTCATTGGAAAAAACAAAGAAGAAGCAAAAAAAATTCTAGATAATTATGAGGCTATGTTGAATGAACGACCATATAATCAGGAACTACTTGGTGAATTAAATGTATATGATGAAATTTATAAACAGCCAAATCGAAAAAAATGTGCTTTATTACCATTTGAATCTTTAAGAAAAGTGATAGATCAATTATAAAAAGCTATTAACAAAATTGTGGATAAATGAAAAAGAAGGTGATTGTTTGGAACTTGTTGGAATTCATAAAGAAGTAGTAGAAAAAATATCAGAAATCAAAGAAGAGGCAGAATGGATTAAGAATTATCGCTTGCAAAGTTATGAAGCATTCCAAAGATTAGAAAATCCAGACTTTGGGCCTCCAATTCATATGGACCTTGATAAAATCGTTTACTATAAAAATAATGAAAAAGAAGATAGAATGAAAGACAGATGGGATGATATAGATACTGAAATTGTAGAGGAACTAGGAAGTTTGGGTGTTTTAGAAAGTGAATGTCATCTAGATGGAATGGGTGTTCAATACGAAAGTGAAGTAATCTATCATAATATGATTGAGGAATTATCGAAGAAGAATGTCATTTTTACATCCATTGAGGTCGCAATGAAAGAATATCCAGACCTTGTGAAAAAATATTTTGGAACAATTGTAAATTTTAATGAAAACAAATATGCAGCTTTAAATGGGGCAGTCTTTAGTGGAGGTAGTTTTATTTATGTACCCCCTCATACTGTTTTGGATCGCCCATTACAAAGTTACTTTCGAATTAATAGTCGGAGTATGGGACAGTTTGAACGAACACTGATAATTGTGGATGATGATAGTGAACTTCATTATATTGAAGGTTGTACCGCACCAAACTACAGCGAGTCGAGTCTTCATGCAGCCGTGGTTGAAATCTATGTTGGGAAAAATAGTAAATGTCGCTATAGTACCATCCAAAATTGGGCACAAAATGTAAATAATTTAGTAACAAAGAGAGCAGTTGTTTTAGAAAATGGAACAATGGAATGGATTGATGGGAATATTGGAAGTAATATTACAATGAAATATCCTTGCTGTATTTTAAAAGGGAATCATGCGAGTGGAACTTGTATTACAATTAGTGTTGCGACTAATCATCAAGAACAAGATACAGGTGCTAGAATGATCCATATAGGAAAAAATACACATAGCACCATTATCTCTAAAAGTATTGCTAAAAATGGTGGAAATGCAACTTACCGAGGAAAAGTAAATATCAAAAAGAGTGCAGAAAATAGTGAATCATTAGTAAAATGTGACACCTTAATTTTAGATGATATTTCCAAAAGCGATACAATCCCCCTCAACATTTGTAGTAATCCTACTAGTAGGATTGAACATGAAGCAACAGTTTCAAAGATTAGTGAAGAAAAACTTTTCTATTTGATGAGTCGTGGAATTGACAAAGAAAGAGCCATGGAACTAATTATTTTAGGTTTTATTGAAAAGTTTAGAGAAGAACTCCCTATGGAATATGCAGTAGAGCTCAATCAGCTGCTTAAAAAAAATTTATAAAAATTTTAAAATTATATAATTTTAAAAATTCATCTATGAAAAAGAAGTTTTCATCTGAGAATTTCTTTTTTTCGTCTACAAAAAAATCCCAAATATACAAAAATTGCTCATTTGTAAAGCTTTTTTGATTGTGTTAAAGTACCAACCGAAAGGAGGGAATATTCATGTTAAATCAGGTGGTTTTGGTTGGTAGGTTGTGTAGAAAGCCAGAGATTATGGAAACGGATTCTGGAAAAAAGAGAACCTATATTACTTTGGCGGTACCGCGCAGTTTCAAAAATACAAATGGAGAGTATGAAACGGACTTTTTAGATTGCATTTTATGGGACAATGTTGCATCTTCAACTGTAGAATACTGCGACAAAGGAGATATTGTGGGTGTGAAAGGGCGTCTTCAATCTAGAACAATCGAAGAAGAAAACAAAAGAAAAACAATTACTTCAATTGTAGCCGAAAAAGTCACATTTTTAACCTCAAAAAGCAAAGAGGATTAATACGTTTCTTTTTAGTTAACTTAACTCTTTTTTCGACATGATTTTCTTATAATTAAACTTATCATGAATACAGTGGAGGTGATACACCGTGCTACTATTTGATAAGAGGTTAAAAGAGATGCGATTAAAGAATCATTTAACCCAAGAAGAATTGGCTCAAAAAGTAGGACTCACGAAAACCAGTATTTGCTGTTATGAAAAGGGTACAAGAATGCCTACATTAGATACATTAATTGATTTAGCCAATGAACTAAATGTAGATTTAATTTACTTTTTAGGAACAGATTCCTACCAAGTTGCAACTGATGATGTGGCCTATGGGATTAATCTAGCAAAGGATGAGATTCGGCTGATTCAAGAACTGAGAAAGCATTATCCGCTGTATACACGATTATTAGAAAAACCAAAAAGAACGATTGAGTTAATAGAAAAAAAAATCAGATGAACGTAACCAAAAGTTACGTTTTTCTAACTTTATATGCAAAATATCTTAAAATTTAAGAAAGTTTATGAGATTGGATTGACAGGGAAAGATTCCTAGTATATTGTATAATTAATTAAAATAGGTAAAGTGATAAGCTTGTTATACCGAAGAGAGGTTAAAATGGAAGAATTGGAAAAAGTCTTAGATGAAATTGAGAAAACATATGATACAATGATCGAATCGAGTGAAAAACATAAAAGATTAGAAAGTCTTTGGACTTCTTATTATCAAATTTTAAAAAGAGAAAAAATAGAATCAAGTAGAGGATACCAACTTTATCTAATAGGAGAAAATGAGTCTTTTATCACAGAAGCACGATATAAAATTCCTAATTTAGACAAAGAAAAACTAAATATAGTTTTAGAAAAAGTAGGGGATAACGCAACCAACTTCACTGAAGAAGAAATCCATCTTTTATTGGATCGGGTTGTGTCCTATGTGAGAGGAATGATTAGAGGATTTGGTATTTCTGTAGAAGAAAATTCACTCAATGGATTTTGTGAAATTGGGCAAGTACTTACAATTATGCCATTTGAAGAAAAAAAATTTAAGGTGACAAAAAATACAGCCAATCATAGTTTTGGTTATCCATGGAATCATGCATTTGGAACCGTTACGTGTACAGTTGAAAAAGATAATCAACAAGTAGAAAAAACATATTTGATTGATATTACTTACTTACAATTTTTCACAAGTACTAGGTGCAATGAAGGAAGATATGATGCCTTAGAAGAAAATACAATGATGCCTACTTCCCCAGATCCTGGATATTTTCTAATAACAAAAAAAGAAAAACGTTTTGCTCAAGAGTTGATTGAAAAAGGTTATGTTGAATTGACTGAGGAACATGCGAAAATATATGCGGATGGTTTTCGTAAAGCCTCTCTTTTAAAAGAGGAAAGGGATACAGTTTTACCAGAGATAGATGCAAAAAGACAAATACTAGAAACATCGATAGATTATGTATTTAATTCGGAAGAACTGAAGGATTTTGATATACCTAGCATATTTCCTACTCAAAATAAACTGACAAAAAAATAATGTAAATAAGGGATGAAAAGTTCTTTTGTTTTAGGTATAATATTAAGTAGAATAGAGGGTGATTTTATGTCTATGGTAGATATTATCAATAAGAAAAGATTAGGACGTGAACTATCAGATCATGATCTAGAAGAAGCATTTTTAGGTTATGATAAGGGAGAAATTCCTGATTATCAGATGAGTTCTTTACTGATGGCTATTTGTATGAATGGGATGACAGAAGAAGAAATTTTTACACTGACTGATATTTTTATTCATAGTGGTGATCAGTTAGATTTAAGTGGGATAGAAGGAGTTACTGTCGATAAACATTCAACTGGAGGAGTCGGAGATAAAACGACCTTAATCGTTGCATCCATTGCTGCGTCTTTAGGTGTAAGAGTTCCAAAGATGAGTGGAAGAGGTCTTGGACATACGGGCGGTACCATCGACAAATTAGAAAGTATTCCAGGTTTTCGAGTCAATTTAAGTGAAGAAGAATTTATCCATCAATTAAATACTGTCGGATTTGCAATTATCAGTCAAACGGCTAATTTAGCCCCCCTAGATAAGAAAATATATGCTTTAAGGGATGTGACAGGAACCGTAGAATCCATTCCTTTAATTGCAACTAGTATCATGAGTAAAAAAATAGCCGCAGGTGCAGAAAAAATTGTACTAGACGTAAAAGTTGGAAATGGTGCTTTATTAAAAACACAAGAAGAAGCAGTCAAAATTTCAAAATTAATGAAAAAGATTGGAGAACGTTATAACAGAGAAGTGGAGACAATGATTACCTATATGGATATTCCCTTAGGAACATCAATCGGGAATGCATTAGAAATTCTAGAAGTAATGAAAATTTTATCGGATGAAGAAAATAACTATCTAGTAGCCTTATCTAAGGCCCTTGCCGCTAAAATGGTACAGCTAGGACTTGGAATTTCAATTGAAGAAGCTTCTTCTCGTGTAGAAGAAAGTATAAAGTCAGGAAGTGCTTATCAAAAATTTTTAGAAATGGTCGATGCACAAGGAGGAGACTTAAGCAAACTTCGTGTAAGTGAACATAAAATTGATATTACTTCTACTAAAAAAGGACATATTATAAGAATGGATGCCTACAAATTCGGAAAACTATCTTTAGATCTTGGTGGTGGAAGAAAAACCAAAGAAGATACAATTGACCCAGGTGTTGGAATCATCTTAAAAAAGAAAATAGGGGACGATGTAGAAATTGGTGATGTTCTTTGTACCTTATATGTAAAAGATGCATCCTACAAAGTAGAAGAAGATATCACGAATTATTATACATTTGAATCATTATAAATATAGATAATAAAAATAGATAAAAAAGTAACTTAGTTGATATGAACCCCGTTTCTTGGACAAAAAAGAAATGAGGTT
>CAJTXV010000043.1 GCA_910584255.1 uncultured Bacilli bacterium | reverse complement strand
CAAATTTATTTGCTTATGAAAAGACTGTTGAACATATTTGTCAACAGTCTGAGAAGATTCATTTATTGAATCTTCTTAAAATATATTTTATATTTTATCCATGAATTTGATTCATTACTTCTTCTGCGAAGTTTTCTTGTTTCTTTTCAATTCCTTCCCCAACTTCGTAACGAACCATATTTAAGATTTCACCACCATTAGTTTTAACAAACTTTCCAACAGTTTCTTTATCCTCTGCTTTGATATAAATTTGATCTACTAAACAAACATCTTGATAATATTTATTTACCTTACCAACTAAAATTTGTTCTACTTTATCTTCTGGTTTCCCTTCTTTTAGTAGTTGCTCTCTCATCACATCTTTTTCGCGATTTAGTACTTCTTCTGGAACATCCTTAGAAGTTAAGTAAGCAGGACGCATTGCTGCTATATGCATTGCTACATCTTTTGCAACTTCTTCATTGGCTCCTTCTAATAACACCAAACTTCCAATTTTTCCTCCCATATGAGAATATGCCCCAAATACTTGAGAATCAGTTTTTGTAATTCGCTCAAATCTTCTAAATGATAATTTCTCACCAATTTTAGCAATAGCAGCAGTAATCATTTCTGATACAGTTTCACTTCCTGTAGAAAGTTCTAATGCATCTTCTACAGTTGTTACATCACTATTAAAAATTACATCTGTTAATTTTTCAACAAAAGATTGAAATTCCGCATTCTTTGCTACGAAATCTGTCTCAGAGTTTACTTCTAAAATAACAGCCTTATTTCCGTCCACTTTAATATTTGTAATTCCTTCTGCTGCAATTCTAGAACCCTTTTTTTCAGCCTTTGCCATTCCATTTTCTCTTAGCCAATCAATGGCTTTCTCCATATCACCATTAGAAGCATCTAAAGCTTTTTTACAATCCATCATTCCAGCACCAGTACGTTCTCTTAGTTCTTTTACATCACTTGCACTAAACATATTTATTCCTCCTAGAATTTTATTTTAAAGCGTCAAGTAATTCCGCTTTTTTCATTGAAGTATATCCTTCAATTCCTTTTTCTTTTGCCATTTCTTTTAATTCTACTACTGTCTTTTTAGATAAATCAGTATCATTCTTTTCTTCCTTGGTTTCTTTCTTAGATTCTGATTTTGTTTCCTTTTTAATTTCCTTTTCTGATTCCTTTGTTTCTGTTTTTTCTTCTTTTACAGTTTTTTTAGATTCTTCTATTTCTTCTTCTATTACTTCTTCTTGTTCAGATAATTTAGAAGAGTCTTTCTTTTCCTTCTTTGCTGGCTTATTCTTATCTTCGTCTGTTAAATAATCAATGATTTCATTCCCATTCACCTCAGCAATTGCATTCGTTAAAGCACCAATCATCAATTTAACACTTCGAACTGCATCATCATTTCCAGGAATCACATAATCAACCATATCAGGATCACAGTTAGTATCCACTACTCCAAATACTGGAATTCCTAAAATTTTAGCTTCTTTAATTGCAATTTCTTCTTTTCTAGGATCAACGATAACTAAAGCTTCAGGAACTTTTTTCATATCGCGAATTCCACGTAAGTTTCTATTTAGTTTTTCGTATTCTTTTCTAATTTGGATAACTTCTTTTTTAGGTAAAACCTCAAACACTCCATCGGCTTCCATCTTTTCAATTTCTTCCATTCTTCTAACTCTTGTACGAATTGTTTTAAAGTTAGTTAATGTTCCACCTAACCATCTTTCATTAATAAAGTACATATTGGTTCTAACTGCATTTTCTTCTGCTGCTTCTTGAGCCTGTTTCTTAGTACCAACAAATAGTACTTTTCCAGCATTTTCTGCAATTTCCTTTAACGCTTTATAAGCCTCTTCAATTTTCTTTGAAGTTTTTTGTAAATCAATAATATAAATATCATCACGTGTTGTGAAGATATATTCCTTCATTTTGGGATTCCATCTTCTTTTTTGATGACCAAAATGAACTCCTGCTTCTAATAAATAATTCATTGAAACTACTGTCATAAATTTTCTCCTTTTCGTTTTTCTTCTATTAATTTCTAAAATCCATCACCCTTCGGCACTTGATGAATCAATTCACTAATATGTTTATTTTTCTAAAGCAGCAACTAATTCTGCTTTTTTCATTGAAGTATAACCTTCAATTTTCTTTTTCTTTGCCATTTCTTTTAATTCAGCAACTGACAATTTTGATAAATCCTCTGTCTTCTTTACTTTTGTTGATTTTTCTTCTTTTTTCGTTTCTTTTTTAGCCTCAGTTTTTACCTCTTCTTTTGCTTCAGCCTTTGTTTCTTTTTTAGCTTCCTTTACTGGAGTATTATTCTTAACTTCTCCAGCCTTTGCAATATTTACTAGTTCAGTAAATGCTTTTTCATCATTAATCGCAATTTCACTCAACATTTTACGGTTGATTTCTACCCCTGCTTTTGAAAGACCATTAATGAATCTCGAATAACTGATATCATTTAAACGACAAGCTGCATTAATTCTTGTAATCCATAACTTTCTAAAATCTCTTTTCTTTTGTTTTCTGTCTCTAAAAGCATATTGACCAGAATGCATTAATTGTTCTTTTGCTGTTTTATATAATCTATGTTTACTTCCGAAATATCCCTTAGCTTGTTTTAATACTTTTTTATGACGAGCCTTTGTAGTTGCTCCATTTTTAACTCTTGCCATGTTTTCTTCCTCCTTCTTATCTAAAGATTAAATAATATTCTTAAATCTCTTAGCATCCCCACTACTTAAGTGAACGCTCTTTCTTTTCTTTCTATTAAATGCACTATTTTTGCTTCCTGTATTATGTCTAGAACCTGGATGTCCCATAGTAACAGTTCCACTTTTTCTTACATTTAAAACTTTCTTCGTTCCTTTATGAGTTTTTAATTTTCCCATTTTTGTCCTCCTATTTTTCCTTTTTTGGTGCTAATAACATGATCATAGTTCTACCATCTAATTTTGCATGTTGTTCAATCGTTGCTAAATCCTCTAATTTCATTGCAAACTTGTCTAGTACATCTTTACCAAGCTCTGTATGAGCCATTTGTCTACCTTTAAAGCGAATCGATAATTTGATTTTATCTCCTTTTTCAAGATACTTTCTAACATTTCTTAGTTTTGTTTCAAAATCTCCAATGTCAATCACTGGTGACAAACGAAACTCTTTTAATTGAGAACTAGAAGCACGTTGCTTTTTCGTTGCCTCTTTTTCTTTCTTTTGTTTTTCATAACGATACTTATTATAGTCCATTACTTTACAAACTGGTGGATTTCCATTTGGATTCATAAGCACCAAATCAAGTCCAGCATAATTTGCGAGCGTCAAAGCATCTTTCAAAGGCTTTGTTCCCACTTGTTCTCCATTAGGTCCAATGACTAGTACACTACTTGCTTTAATTTGTTCATTGATTAGTAGACCATTCTTATTGTTTGCTATATAAAACACCTCCATTAAATATAAAAGGATGGAGTCATCAGAATCCATCCTAAAAAAGCAATCAAAATCATTATTTAACATTGACTTGGCTCTTTACCTACTACTATTCGCTAGTCAGGTGGATTCTAAATCTCTTTCCTTCTAAGTTCGTTATTTATTATATGAATTATTTTTAGAAAAGTCAACAGTTTTAAGAAAAAAAGATAGAAAATCTATCTTTATCTTTTTTGTACTGATTCTTCTGTCACTTCTTCATCAAATGTAACATAGTCAAGTAAGGATGGATCAATTTGCATCTCTCCGCCTTCATAGGACTCTGTACTTACTTGAGGTTGTTCTACAACAATTTCAGGTTCTTGAGTACTCATCAATTCCTGAGCTACTTCTTCAATTGCTTGTTCTACAACGGTAGCATCTGCTTGAGTTTTCGCTTGATCTTCTTGCTGCATAATTTGTTCTATTTGTTTAAGAATGTCTTCCTCTGACCAAATTTGTTGATTTCCACCAGTTTGACCATTACCATCAACAATTGGTACAAATCCTGGAGGTAATTCATTTTCACCTACATCCGGTTGCTCTTCTGTTGGAGGTGTTACTATTACTTCTTCTTCTGGTGGTGGAGGTGGCATAGTAATACCTGGATTGGTTACTTCTAGCTTTGTATTATTCTTGTTGGCATCTTCATTATTACTATCTTTAATAACATCACTTGCTGTTTTATCAGTATCACCATCTGTACTAAGACTTCCATCTTCAATGTAATCAGATAATCCTGAATCTACTTTTTCTTCTCCACCAGTAATTAATCCTAAGTTTCTAGCTTCTTTTTCTGCTTCTTTATCACCATTATTGGCACGACGAACCAATTCATTATTATAAGCACCAATTCCTGCTGCCTTTCCATCATTGTAAGCATCACGAACTGTTAATTTTCTAGACGGATCATTCTTGTCAACAGAAGTGGTATTACTCAAATAAGACCCTTCATCAGCTGGTGTTCCGCGATTTGCTCCATGTTGACTATACCAGTTATAAGCATAATTATATGCTTTATCATAAGAAGCTTGTGCTTCTTGCTGAATTTTATCCCTCTCAGCTTCAGCTATTTTCGTCGTTTCAGCGCTATCTTTTCCAAGAATCCCTTGTTTTTTATTAGCTTCCTCTTCTGCCTTATCTAGCATTTTTTCAGCCTCTGTTGGTGAAGCACCACGACTAATCAATTCAGTTCTAGCATCCTCACGATTTTTATTTGCATCTGGTGAATTGAACGTAACAGGATTACTTCCTGTACCTGACTTTTTAGTACCAGTGGAAGAACCACTATAACTCTTGGCACTATGACTATCCTTGATTGCAATTACTGTATTTGCCCATTTCTCAGCAAATACTTCTGTATGAACTGGATATCTATCCAAATTCATCATTTTTGTTCTCATTAATTCTTCAATATCAACAATATTATAAGTTTTTTCTTTGATTTGATCTAATTTTGAAACAACTTTAATATTATCTTGCATTTGTTGATAATCCTCTGCTGTAAGTTCTTCTCCAGCAGCCAATTTTTGTTCTATCATTGCAAGTTTTTGGCTACTAGATACTTCAATATCTGTATCTGCATTTTGTAAATCACGAATATATTCGTTAGCACTTGTAATTTTTCCAAAAATATGTTCACAAGTAGCATCCGTAATACTCATCACCGCAGTGGATTTATTAATATAGTATTTATCTGGATTTTTTCCAACACGTTTTAAATAGTTTTCACTATCAAAATTTTGCATTCCAGAACGGAACCACGCATCAAACTGTTCTCCATATAAATTTGTTGTAACTTCTACTGCTTCCTCAGTTCCAACTCTATATACTAATTCTGTATCCGTATAGTTATAAGCATTCGCAAGTTCATAATCAGCAACATACATAGTTCTAGAAATGAATGCTGTTGCTTCATCACTTACTTTTGTATCAGAATCAGTAATATCACTCGCAAAAATTCTATCATATAATTCACGTTGATTTTTTGCAGCTTCTTCTCTTGCTTCATCTGTCGTTGCTTCTAAAACAGCATTATGCCCAGTAATAAATCTACGCACAATTTCCTTATCATGCTCTGTATCAAAGAAAGATGTAACTGCGTTGATATCTTCAGAATTTAAAGGTGCATCTTTAAACCACTGTTGGAATACCTCATATGCTTGTTGCATAATCACTGTAGAGTCTTCCATTACTTGATTTCCATTTTCGTCTAAAACGGGATTTCCATCATTATCTACCATTGGAATTTGATTAAACAATTCTCCCCCCATAATTTCAGCAATTTGTTCATCTGAATAATTATGAGAAGTTAAATATAATAACCTTGCTTGTGGTACAGTAAGACCAAGTCTTCCAAAAGTACCAGACTCACTCATATAAGTATGACTAGCCATACATGTATTTAATGAATCATAGGCAGGATAGAAACTTTGTTCAAACGTTAACTGTTCACTTTCTGGTGCATTTTCTAAATAAAATTCAATACTAGTTCCTTTAATCTCAGGTTTTTGTGTTGCTTGTTCTGGCGTATTTTCAGGATTTTCAGTCTCATCCTGTTTCTTTTCTTGAAAATGGTTATATGCAGCTACTCCACCGACAGCAGCAGCAGCAACAACACCAGTTCCAATTAGTATTTTTTTACCGCGATTACCTTTAACATTTTCTAAACTATCAACATACTCGTCATATACAGCACCATATTTACGTTCATCACTACGATTTCCCTTTTCACACTGTACAAACTCATCATACATTCCATCTGCTCCAGGTACTAGTCTTTGTTTAATACTAGCACGACGCATTAAGTCTAGAACCTCTTTTGTGACAGCTTTTCTATTTTCATCGGTCGCAACAACTCTATAAAAATTACCATCATTCATTTCAATGATTGCTTCTAATACACAAGCATCCATTGGAAATTTATTACTTTCGGTTAAAGACGTAACCGTAATTACATCTTCTCCACGAAAAGTTGCTAGTCGTCTATAATCGATTTCCATATCCGTTCCTCCTTATTCATTAATTACAATATTTACCACTATAACCATATCCGTCATTTAATAGACTTGTATCATTATAAGTAGAACATTGCTTATAGGTTTGCTTACCTACGACTGAATTACAAGTTTTTTCACGATAGAAATGAATGTTTCCATATAATGGTTTTTCAGGTTCTACCATTACTGTTTTTTCAGTTGTTTTCTTTGTATTTACATAAACTGGTAATGATCTTGTTTCGATATCCGTACAAGTAGCCGTTACTTGAACTGGATCAGAGTAAGATCTTCCACCACGTACTTGTTCTTTATATAAAGTAATTGGATGGTTTACACAATCTGACTTACAATTTTCCCAATCTACTCCTACTGGAATCCAACGAGAAGTTGGTGTATCTCTTGGTGGGGTTGTTCCTGTATAAGTCTTACCAGAGTATGTCCAATCTCCACTAACTTGATATACTGTACCACCAGATACTACGTAAGAGTAATTTTTACATACTTTATAGTTATAAGTAGAAGTTTGTACTAATTCATCTGTAGTAACATATACCTTTTGATATTTAGCAGTCACTACTCCTACTTGTACACGTTTAGTTCCTAAGTCTTCTACTACCTTATACATAGTATTAACTGGAGTAACACTTTGTCCCTTCTTAAGCATACTAGTCGTCCAACTTGACCAACTTGCACAATGAGCTTCTACTGTTTTTACGTACTCATATTTCTTATTTGGTTTATACGTTGGTGTAGGACTTGGTGTAGGTTTTGGTGTAGGTTTTGGTGTAGGTTTATTCGTAGGTGTTGGAGTTGGCCTATTCGTAGGCGTTGGTGTAGGTTTATTCGTAGGTGTTGGAGTCGGCTTATTCGTAGGTGTTGGTGTTGGTATATGCGTTGGAATTGGTGGTGTTGGCTTTGGTGTTGGAATCGATGAAGGTGTAGGAACATAAGTAGGTCTATTACCATCTGGACGATTCGTTGGTTTTGGCGTTGGATTTCTTCCAATAATTGTTGGTTTTACTGGATTAACTACGGTTTCCTTCTTTTCACAAATGTCCGTTGTACAGTATGCATAGCATCCTAAGTGTACTAAAATATAGTTTTCTTCTTCTCCACACTTTAAGTTTACTTTCATTAAGTATTCTGTTTCTTGTTTTTCAATCATGACATAAGAAGCAGTTACATCACAAGCATCCCCATTTTTATCCACAAATGGAATCAATAGTTTCAAATCTAACATTTGTTGTAATGTTAAGGTCTTCTTATCCCCTACGTTTTGAGGCAATCTCTCGCTTGTAAAATAAGTAATTGCCGCATCTTTCATTTCCTGAATATTGGAATTGAAAATTTGACTCTTTAACGGATTTAAGGCATCCATATAAGAATCCATATTTGGCCAAGGTACTAGCCAAATCAATAATAAAACAAAAATAATGATTAGAATTAATTTCAACAAAAATTCTTTCAATAAATTACTTTTTCTTTCTTCTGTATACATATAATTCTCCCCCTTTGGTTAATATGTGCCATATTTTAGCACAAACCAAACTATTTGTCAATATTTTTTTTCAGTGTCACCACTGTTGTACCAATATTAAAAAAATCTAGGTAAAAATTTTCTACTAATTTTTCTTTGTTCAAGACCTCTTGAACTGTTTTTTTTAAAACTCCTGTACCGATTCCATGAATAATGATTACTTTTTCATATCCCATCTTATAATGATCCCTAATAAATTCTTTGACAAGGATTTTAGTAATCTCACGATCCATTCCGTGAAGATCTAAGCTAGGAACGTTCATGATAGATTCTATCCTTCCATTCAAATACTTTTTCTAACTCAGGCATTGAATTCTTTCCACCTAACTCCATAACAGATAAAGCCCCCGCAATATTTGAAAGAAGAACTGTATCATATAGGGAATATCCATTACAAATGAAATAAGTAAATGCTCCATGGAAAATATCTCCTGCTGCTGTAGAATCTACAGGCTGTTCAATATTTAAGGTAGGAACCACAGTAGGCACACCATCAATGAATGTAAAAGAACCATTTGCACCAAGTGTAATTACTATCGTATTATGAAAATCATCTTTTAACTTCTGATAGATCTCTAAAAGTGTATCCATATTTTCTAATGTAATTTTCTTATTTGTATACTCCTCTGCAAAATCTTTGGAACAGACAAGATACTTTACATATGGACAAAGTTTTAAAATCCCAGGCTTTAAGTTTCCAGCATCAATCACACTGACACATTCTTTATACTTTTTAAGTAAATATAAAGATGCTTCTGGCTCCTCTCCATCTACTAGAATACCTGTTGGAGAAAAATCAAAGTCACGATTTTTTACATACTGATTTTTATCTCTAGAAACAATAATCGTACGACTTCCATTTTGAAGATTTGCTAAGATATAGCTTGTACTCGTATGAAAGCTATCTGAAGTTTCCAAGTAATCAATGTTAGTACCAATCATTTGGAATTCTTTTTTAATTCGATCTCCATACAAATCATGACCAACCATTCCTATAAACGAAGTATCCATTCCCCATTTCGACAGTAAATAAGCAGCATTTGCAGCGGCCCCACCACCACACTCTACTCCTGGTGCAATTCTCACTTTGGTGTTTTCGATTGGATAAGACTCCATCGGTAACGTTATATCATATGCGGCATGTCCAATGCATATTATCTTTTGCATATATACCACCTATTAGTATTATAGCAAAAAAGGAATTATCTTGAAAGACAATTCTCCTTTTTTTCCAATTTTTTTTATTTTTTACATTAGAAATACCAAGATTTAAACCACAACAATGTATCTAAATATTTATTAGAAACTGGCATTCCGCTAACTGCCGGATAAAAATACGTAAAGAACAAGATGACAACAGCAATGTAAAATACATAAATACTATTATTTTTAACCTTCTCTGTTAAAAATTTCATCAAAGAGACAATTGCCAAAATCCAGAATGGTAAAGTTGGAAAGAAATGATACATAAACATAACTCTTCCAATCAACATATATGGTAACCAACTACAAAGAATAAACAAAATAATATATCCATTTTCTTTATCTCTCTTAATCATTGCTGAAATCAAAGCAAAGATACTAGCAACGATTCCAAACCACCAAATAGCAGGATTTCCAATTCCAGAAATCGTACCGCGCATTGAATTACCTAAGTACCCAACATAATACCAAACAGGTCTTTGCATTAGTGGCCATGTAAACCATTTAGATGAGAATGGATGTTCTTCTACTAATCCAGAATGATAATCATACATTCCATGCATTTGATCAAATACTTTAGGTACACTATCTACACGGCTTGGATATACATTTGGGAATAACAAATAAGATAAGAAATAAATAACAACAGGTACAACTACAAATACCAATACACAGAATCCAAGAATTTTTACTAAATTCTTCTTATCTTCTTCACTATTTCTTCTTCTATATTTATATTTGAAGAACAAATCTACAAAAAAGGCAATTGCTAAGGCAAAACCCGCATATAATCCTGTCCACTTTGTTGCAATACTACATCCAATAAATAATCCAGAAAGTCCCAAATATAAGAATTTCTTTTGCAGAGGATCCTTTTTTTCTAACAGAATGTATTTAAACATAAATAATGCAGATAACATAATAAATAATACTAAGAATGTATCTACCGTTCCCATTCTAGACTGAGCAAAGTGAAAATTATCAAACATCATAAGAAGTGCTGCTAATAATCCATAACGTCGATCTTTAAAAATAGTTTTTCCTAAGGCATACATAGCAGGAATCATGAGTAGTCCAGCAAGGCATCCCATAAGTCGATAAAAGAATGGTGCCATACCAAAGATTGCAATAGGAATTGCTTGAATTAATTTTCCTAGTGGCGGATGAACCCACTCCATAACACTCATACCATGAACATATTCATAAGCGCTTCTAGCAAAATATATTTCATCAAAATATGCACTATTTTTGAAACTAATCGTCGCTGGAACCATATCTGGTTCATCTACCAACCGTTTTGCACTTTCATTTACTGCAGTTGCAACTACTTTTGTACCATATGTATCATAAAGTTGTATTTCCCCTAAGAATACATTTGGTGTTTCTGAAACCAGTTTAATAAACCTTAAATCTTGATTAATTTCATAATCATTCCAAGCAAAAGACATTCCTTGTTCAACAGTACCAACATGTATATAAGTTAAATTATCCCCTGAAACATAAATATTGTAATTTCCATTAATGTCTCCTGCATACATTCTAATTTTAGAAATCCCTTTCGCAGTTTCTCCTACAGTAAACACTACCTCATCTTCAGATGATGTAAATTTATAAAAAGTTTGAGGATTTTTAGTTGAACCTAAATTAGTAAAAGCAATGATGCCATAAATTAAAATAAGAATCCCAATAATAATCCAATCTGTTTTATGAAGTTCCCTAGTTGTATCACTAAATTTGTGCCAAAATTGACCAAATTTTGACCTTTCCTTTTTCATAATAGCCTCCTATCATCTATAATGATATCAAAAAAAAATAGTTCTTGAAAGATAATTTTGTGATTTTTTTTATTTTTTTCAAAATAAGAATCGAGTAGAGAAAATTAAATAAATTAACTTTATTTAATTTGTCCCTCTCACAC
>CAJTXV010000042.1 GCA_910584255.1 uncultured Bacilli bacterium | reverse complement strand
ATTTACTGGGATTCACTGGCTTCTTAGTGGTACAAACTTTTAACTCTCAAGAATATTTAAAATATCTATTATGTAATATATAGAATTAATGCGAAAAGAGAGATTGAAAAATGGTAAGTAAAACGGTAGAATATAAAACAAAAAATGTAGGAGGATATGATGTGATTCATATAGGGATATGTGATGATGAAAGAGTAACTTCTTCGGAATTAGAAAGAATACTTTTAAATATAGACAAAACATTAAATGCAAATATTAATATCGAAATATGGGAAGATGGAATAAAACTATGTGAATATCTAAAAAGTATTGAGCGGCTAGATTTAATTTTTCTGGATATTGAATTATATGAGCTTAGTGGAATACAGGTTGCTAATTATATTAGGAATGAGTTGAATGATTTGAAAACTTCAATTGTTTTTATATCGCATAAACAAAATTATGCAATGGATTTATTTGAAATGCAACCATTAGATTTTATAGTAAAACCATTATCTGAGGAAAAGATATTAAAAGTAGTTAAGACATTTAACCGTTATTTTGATCAAAAAAAATTATGCTTTGAATATAAGAAAGGTGCTTATTATTATAAAGAAAAGTATGAGGATATAATATACTTTAGAAGTAATAATAGAAAAATAGAAATTGTTTTATCTGAGGGGGTGGAGGAATTTTATGGGAAATTAGATGATATATTAAAAGATTTACCGGAGTTTTTTTTAAAAATTCATAAATCTTATATTATTAATCAAAACTTTGTTATTACATATACTTATGAACAAGTTTCAATGGTAAATAGAGATATTTTAAGTATTAGTAGAAGCTATCGAAAAAGAGTTAGAGATCAAATTAGAAAACTTAAAAAAGAGTTATTATTAGGGGATTAGCATGAGTATAGATGATTTGTTTTTATTATTGTTAACTAATTTATTTAGAGTATATATAATTAGGCGATTTATTGGCATTTTTTTTCAAATTGAATCATTAAATAAGAAAAAAACTCTTATAGCATTTGGGGTGTTTTATATAAGTACGACAGCAGTATTTTTACTTTTCGCCGCTCCTCCTTATAATATATTTGTGAACATAATAGGTATATATGCATTAATATCATTATATTCAGGGAAGACGAAAAAGAAAATAATAGTAAGTGCCTTAATTTACATAGTAAATATGGTCTGTGATATAATAGCGAGTTTTTTGTTTTTTGAATATAAATACATGGATAAGTTTACAGATCAAACATTTTCGATTGTGACGGATTTATTAATTTTGATTTGCAGCATTGTTGTGGAACGAATTATGTTAGAAGAAGGGAAAAAAGATAAACTTTCGCCATACATAAGTGGATTAATTGTTATCCCAGTAATAAGTATAATAATGGAGTTTTTTCTGTTATCAAGTAATTTGAATAATAGAGTTTTGATTGAAATAGAAAGTTTTGGTATTTTGATAATAAATATGCTGATTTTTTACTTCTATTTTTGTATACAAGAATCATATCAACTAAAGATGGATGAGGAAATATTGGTAAGACAAGTTGATATGTATAGAAATCAATTAGAAGTAATTAAAGAATCTGAAGAAAAGGTTTATGGACTTAAACATGATTTGAAACATCATATTGCAGAGTTAAAGATGTTAGCTCAAAAAAATCATGAAGAAGATATTAATAATTATTTATTAGAGATGAGTAATTATCTTGAAAATACAAATTGTTTTGTTTTATCTGGAAACAAGGAGATAGACAGCTTATTAAATTATATGCTTGGAAAGGCAAAAGATATATTAAATTGTGTAAATGTGAATATCAAGATTCCAGATAGTTTAAACATTCATAGTTTTGATATGAATATAGTTTTGGGTAACATCTTAGAAAATGCAATAGAGGCTGCAAAAGAAAGTGATAAAAAGATACTGGAAGTTAATATTAGAACGGATTCGGGGTTACTATTTATAAATATAAAAAATAGTTATAAGGGTGAAATAAGGACTGTAGGCAAGTATTTAATAAGCACTAAACAAGAGAAAGGAAAACATGGAATTGGGTTAAAAAATGTTATAGAGGTTATAGAGAAAAACAATGGACTAATTGATATAACATATGAAAAAAATATTTTTACGGTAGATATAATGATATATTTGTCCAGGGTATTATAGTTATTATATATTCGGAGAAAGCACAGCGTGCTTTCTCTATTTTTGTTTCTAGGATTAGTGTATCCGTTTATTACTCGATGTAGTAGTTTAATATTCTAGATGAAAGAGTTTGAATTGTCGGAATGAACAACACATATTTCTACAAAAAACAATACACTTTTCAACATATTTAGGTAAAGGAGCAAAATATATGATAAAATAATCTAAATTCAATTTGGAGAATGGAGTGATATAAATATGAAGAATGATATTCTAAGAATGTGTGCTGTTGTAGTAATAAGAGCTACAAACTTTGTCACAAAAATTGATGTCAATGTTTCTTGTCCTTGTATCGGATATCAACCACAACTACCTAAATCGGCATATAAATTGAAAGAGAAAAATATTCATGAAAAAGAAAATAAAAAAAATAATTGAAGATCAAGGACTGTTGGAAGAATGTGATATTGAAATACTTGATTATGGATTAGATCAGATTATGGTGTATGGTATATCTAGTATCGTAGCATTAGTATTAGGCTGGTTAATGAGAGTTGGAGTAAATGGTTTCTTTTTCTTTGTGGTATTTGTACCGTTAAGATTATATGCAGGGGGATACCATGCAGATACCCGTAAAAAATGTAATTATATTTCCTTTTTTATACTTTTACTAGTTTATTGGATGTTAAATGATTTTAACTGGAATAGCAGAATATGGGTTCTTGTGGGACTTCTCGCAGCAGTAATAATATGGTTTCTGGCACCAGTAGATAATAAGAATCACCGTTTGGATAAAAGCGAAAAAATAAAATTTAGAAAAATGACGCGACTTATGGTGGTATTATTTCTGATATTGTTATTATTTCTGTTTTGCTTTGTGAGAAGGTATTTGGGTTCAGTTATTATAGCGTATCTACTTGTTGCAATAATATTGATAGCTGGAATGATAAAAAATAAAACTAAGGATAAATATAAAGTGGAGGAATGATATTGTGAGTAAACCAATAATTATGGAAATTGTAAGCACAAGTAGCAATAACACTTGTATTAAAGGTTGGGGTGTGCAAAATATTTGCAATAATGGAGCGGGAGGAAATTAAATGTATAAGTTAGAAAAAAGTAAGGGGTATTTAGTGCCTATTATAATTGAAATTATTAGTATTCAGCCAAGAAAAAATCAGTGTAATACGGGATCAGGAAATTTGAATTTTTGTTCTAATGGTACAGGAGAATAATTTGGAATAAATATATTTGTTGATATGTGGCGAAAAATTTGTGTCTATGTCTTATATTATTTTGACTGTACATAAAAAGTTGGTTCAAAATTTATTAAGAGGTAAATTGTGTTGATTTAGAAATTTGAAGAGGTGATAATATGTACACAATGCCAAATATTTTGGAAGTAAATAATGAAAGAGAAACAAGAAGTAATATATGTAATGCAGGAACTGGTCCTAAGAATACATGTAATACAGGGTCGGGTAGCAGTACTAATCAGTGCATGGATGGCAGTGGAACAAATAAAAATTCATGCAAAAACGGAAATAAATAAAGTTGTTGATGGCGATGTCGGATTTAGTAGAACGAAAGGGGCAAGATATTATGATGAAAGAGAAATTTGTAGCACCTAAAATTCAGGAGATTATTTCCTGTGCCAAAGATAATAATATGTGTTTGGAAGGTAGTGGTTCAGGAAACATGTGCAACAGTGGAGGCAGTAAGTGGTAATCTTACTTAGGTATTAGAGGAGATGCAAGTATCTGCGTAATCTCTAGGTTTTGATATTGATATATGGTAATATTCGACATCGTTTATCTTTTATATAGGTAATTGTGAAGTTTGCAATTACCTATATATGTAGAAAGGAGAATTTATGAACTTTATACCTAAAATAATAGAAATAGGGAATCAACCAAGAGGAGGAAATTCTTGTAATGGTGGATGGAGCAATAATAATACTTGTGTGAATGGAGCAAGTGAATCAAATTCTTGTCAGGCAGGTAGTCATTCTAACAATAATTGTGAGCACGGTGCAGGATGGAATTAGTAATTTAATACAAGGAGGAGAAGAAATGAATAAAGTATTTAAACCTCAGATTAGTGAAATTGATAATGGAATCGAAGGAAATAACCTTTGCTTAACAGGAGGGAATACACTACCAGATCCTTGTGTGACTGGGGCAGCAATGCCCAATACCTGCTTTACAGGTATGGGAAATGGTGCTCCTAATATGTGTATGAGTGGATCGTCAGAGTTAATAGACTAAGAGAGGAGAAAGTCGTAATGGATGGATTTGACATATATAGATATCCCCGTAATTTTTTTTTGAACATTACGGGAAATTGTAATTTGCGATGTGTATATTGTAGCTCAGTAGATTTTAACAAAAAGAGTGATATGACAAAAAAGCAATTGGAACATATATTAAATGAGTTAAAAGAACATGGAGCTTTAAAGGTTGTTTTAACGGGGGGGGAGCCAACTTTACATAAGGATTTTATTTGGGCAGTGTCTGAGTTCACAAAATATTTTGGAGTATCAATTAATACGAATGGAACAAATATTTCTAGTTATTTGGATTTTTTTGACCAATTCGAATATAAAAATAGAGTGAGTTTTAATGTTAGTATAGATAGTATGGATGAAGAGAAAAATGCCTTAACGAGAGGACATTATGATTTAGAAATAGTTATTAATAATATAAAGAAACTAAACAATATGGGGTATAAGGTTTCTGTTTTGTGTACAGTCACAAATATGTTAGATGAAAGTGATTTGGAGTTGTTTTCTGAATTTATTAAAGAAAATCCTCGTATTGGAATTTCATTAAATGATTTAAAATTAACAGGAAGAGCTGGAAATCAGGAAAAGAAATTATTGCCAAATTTAGAAAAAATAAAGATGATTAATCAGAAATTTGGAGCATTCCAAAATTTTGATTTTGGTTGTTCGGAAGATGGTAAATGTGATATGACTCATTTACTTGCCTGTGGGGCAGGCAGAGAATGTTTGGCTATAGCAGAGTCTGGAGATGTGTTTCCGTGTACGGCAATGTATATCAAATTAGGTAATATTTTTGAAAATACTATAAAAGATATATGCGACAAGTCAGCAGTAATAAAAGAACTTAAAGATATGAGAAAAATGAAGCTCGATTGTATTAAAGAATGTAAAAATTGTCAATATAATTGTGTATGTCATGGTGGTTGTCGTGCCAATGCATATCTTGCAACAGGAAGTTTATATGGAGTAGATCCATATTGTTGGTACAATGGAAAGTATTTCAAATAAAGCATATGATAGGAGTGATTTGATATGAATTTTAGAATAAATGATCAGGTTGTTGTAAATGAAGATCAAGAAGCGGGAGTTAAAAATTATATATTTTATAATATTGATGAGGATAGAATCTTTGTAATAAATGAATCGGCTTATGAAATATATAACTTGTTTGGAGAAAAGAATAGTAGAGAACAGGTGTGCAGTATTCTTAAAATTAAATATCAGTTAACAGAAGATGAGATGAATACAGTTAATGAGGCGATAAGTGATTTAATCAATAAGAATATTTTGATAGAGTGTAAACGATAAAAGGAGAGAAACATATGAAAATGCAAGAGCAAGTACCACAGTTGACATATATCAATATATATATTACTTGGATGTGTAATTATAAATGTATACATTGTTGGGTGGAGGGCAGCAGTGATAAGAAATCTCTGTTAGATGTTGATAGAGTATTGCGATTTATAAAGGAAGCAAAAGATGAGGGTATTTCTTCCGTGAGAATTACGGGAGGAGAACCCTTAATATACAAAGATGAACTGATGAAAATTATTAGCTTTTCAAGGAGTTTGGGGCTGGAATGTCAAATTGAAACAAATGCTTATTTGTTTGATGATAAAATCATGCAATTTTTGTCTGAAAATAATGTTTCTTGTGGTGTTAGCTTAAATGGTTATAATAGTGAGATGAATGATAAATTTACTATGAAAGAAGGAGCGTTTGACAAAACAGTAGGAAACATAAAGAAGGCTTTAAAAATGGGAGTAGATATTGGTATAATAACTTGCGTCGGAAAATATAATTTCAATGAATTTGAAAAAGTTGTTGAATATGCGCTGGCATTAGGTGTAGCCAATGTCAAATTGAATCCTGTTACAAATTGCGGAAGAGGCACAATATTATATGAAAAAGGATTAACATTTAATGAATTGGAGCAGCAACAATTTTTTGAAAGATATAAGTTGTTGCGTGAAAAGTACAACCATAAGGTATTTACAATGCTGCCACCGAGTTTTGATTCTTTTGAAAATATTGAGAAGGGTGGAATCTATGTATGTGGAGGAAGCAATTTACTAAGCTATCTTCCTAACAATAAAGTTGCGTTATGTGGTTATGGAGGTATAAATGAAGATATAACATTGTGTGAATATACAGAGGGTATTACTGTTCATGATATATGGCATTATAATGAGAAACTTCTATTTATTCGTAATAGTTTTTATGAACTTTCAGGTGTTTGTGGAAGTTGCATTCATGGTAAAAGGTGTAAATCTTTGTGCAAGGTTCAAGGATTAAGCGAATATGGAAAATGGAATTCTCCGTATCCTATATGTCAAAAATTATATGATAAAGGATTATTTCCAAAATCTCGATTGTATAAGACAGTAGAAACGTTTTAATAGTATATATATTGTGTTTGATTTTTGCCTATGCATGTTCACCCATTTTTTGTTACCTAAAATCTTAGTATTGAGTATTTAAGATTCTATTAAGTCACTCAGAAATTTGCAAATATCAAATGCAAACAACTGGAAGCAAAAATTAATCACTTTATATATAGTTAAAAAATAAATTTCTTACAAAAGAAGATCAACATTAAATATAATACTTTTGTAAGAAATTTATTTATTTTAAGAAGAAAAATAGGTATAGAAATGACTGTTAAAACAAATATTAAGAATTTAATTATTATAATGAAAATGGCATGGCAACAAAATAGATATCTTATACTATGGCAACTTTTTTTAAACACAGTAAGGGGACCTTTCCCGATAGCAATCGCCTATTTTAATAAATTAATAATAGATAGAATCACAGGAAGTAGTAATTATATAAAAAATGGTGGCTTTTCCAATATGGTTCTTTTTGTTGTTATAACTATAGTAATACAATCTTTATATGAATATCTCATGACATTAGACACAAAATTATCAATAATATCATCTAATAATATTTATGTAAAGTTTCAAAATATTATACTGGAAAAAATTAAAGAAATGGATCGAGTTCATTTTGAAACTATAGAAAGCAAAGATATTATTTATAGAGGGATGAATTTTGACTATGAGGTTGTTCATAATACAATAAATTCTTTGTCAACAATATTGCGACGGTTATTTACTGCAATAATTGCGGGGATTGTTCTTATGAAATATAGTTATATATTAACCGTATTAGTTATAGTAATTTATATCCCTAATTTTATTGCTGGCATAATTTCTGCCAAAAAAAGTATGAAATTAACAAAGAATTTAACAATTTATAACAGAAAAAAAGAGTATTTTTCTAATGTACTTAAGAGTAGAGAGTATGCTGAAGAACTGAAAATATATAACGCAAATGATTTTTTTATAAATAAATATTTATTGGTAAGCAGGATGGCAATTCAATTAAATAAAAAGTTTGTAATAGATAATTTGCTTATGAACGGATTATTAGATTTGCTACAGATTCTCATCAACGGATTTGTTTATGGGGTTTTGATTGTTAATGCATATATTGGTAAGATGACAATAGGTGATATAAATTTTGTAAAAAGTTCATTTGATAATTTGGGTACAGAATTATATTCTTCGTTATCAATGTTAATAAAATTGTATAAGGATATAGAATCATATGATTTTTTTGAACAATTTACTAAACTTGAAAATAAGATTAATATACATAAAACAACATATGTCAAGTTTGAAAATAAAGAGGGTCATAAAATAGAATTTAGAAATGTTTATTTTTCATACCCAGGAAGTAAAAAATATGCTTTGGAAAATGTTAGTTTCATAATAGAAAAGGGAGAAAAGATAGGATTAGTAGGAGCAAATGGATCTGGAAAAACAACTTTGATAAAACTTTTATTACATATGTACGATTGTAATAAGGGTACAATACTAATAGATGACATAGATATAAGAAATTACGATCCATTTATATATAGGGCAATGTGGGGGGTACAGCAACAGGATTATTGCATTTATCCCATGAGCATTGCAGAAAATATTGCAATTGG
The DNA here is from genome assembly GCA_910584255.1 of uncultured Bacilli bacterium. Classification (GTDB taxonomy): domain Bacteria; phylum Bacillota_I; class Bacilli_A; order RF39; family UBA660; genus Alloscybalousia. Next base: position 3,297 of record CAJTXV010000042.1, on the reverse strand, counting down.
AAAGGAAAAAAATAAAATAACCATAGAAAATCTTCTACATGCAGCAGGCAAAAGTGATAGCACTAAATTTATTCAACGATTAGAAAAAGGGTTTGATACACAGATTTATAAAACATTTGAACAGACTGGATATATACCATCTGGAGGTGAAAAACAGAAAATAGCTTTAGCAAGATTATTTTATGAAGAATTTGATATGTATATATTGGATGAACCATCTGCATCTATTGATGCAATGGCAGAAGATATTATTTTTAATACAATAGAAAAAATGCTTACAAATAAAACGACTTTATTTGTTACTCATAGATTTTCAAATTTGAAGTGTTGTAATAGAGTAATTCTTTTAGAAGATGGTAAGTTATTAGCAATAGGGACACATAAACAACTCATGGAAAATGCAATGTATTCGCATTTATATAATATACAAAAGAATGAATATTAATAAAGGGAAATTGCTATGAAATTGAAAGAGAGATTTTATAATTTTAGGTATATTATAGCCTTTTTTGAGAAAAGGACAAAGAAATTAATTATATATAATATGTTTTATGTTATAGTAGCAGGGGTATTGCCAATATGTTCATTATTTATAACTAAAAGTATAATGAATATATTGGTAAGCGAAATAAAAAGTAAACTTGATATATTGATTTTTGGAGCAATTATTCTGGCTTTTATAAATATTATATTAAAAATTTTTTCTTATATAAATTCCTTTGTGGAAAATATTAATTCATTAGTTTTTTTTGAACAGTTTGAAATAAAAGTTTTTCAAAAAATGAAAGATATTCCATTAAAATATTTTGCAGATCCAGAATTTAATGATTTATGTAAAAAGTTATATTTGGGAGAAAATACAAATTGCACTACTATAATATCGGAGTTTTTTATAATAATACAATTGGCTATATCCACTTTAATTTATATTGTCAGTTTATTGAAAACAAATATTAGTAATGGAGAAAAATATTTAATTATTATTTCTAGTATTTTAGCTCTTTTATTTAGAAGATTTTTTTTAAAAAGACAGGAAATTTTAACAATTAATAATAATGAAAAGATAACACCATTGCGTAGAAAGTTGGATACTTTTAAAAAAATATTTTTTTCACCGATTGTACAAGATGAATTAAGAACATATAATGCCCAAAAATTTTTTATAGACACAATAAATGATGTTAATAAAAAAATTTTTTTAATGGATAAGCAGATTAAATACAAAATACATAATTATAATCGTGTTGGCGCGATAGGAGTATATATATTGCAACGTTTAGTATATATAGTGTTGTTAAATGACGTTTTTAAAAATAGGATAGGATATGGAGAATTTGTGTTAATTGTAGGAGCAGTAGAAGGTATTTTTGCATCGGTAATACAAATAAGCATGAATATAAGTTCATTATGGGAAAATTTGTATGCTGTTAATTATTTAAAAGATTTTTTTAGCTTGGAAGAAAGAAATATAAAGTGCAAAAATAGTGTTTTATTAGATAATGATGTTGAAACTATAGAGTTTGTACATGTTAGTTTTAAATATCCTAATACTAAAGAATATGTTTTAAAGGATGTTAGTTTTAAGATTCAAAAGGGTGAAAAAGTTGGTATTATAGGAGTTAATGGTTCGGGAAAAACAACAATTCTAAAAATAATTATGAAACTTTATGATGTAGAGCAAGGAGAGGTTTTGATAAATGGAATTAATATAAATGAGATAAACATATCGTTTCTTTATAAACAGTTAGGAGTTGTTTTTCAAGATTATTGCAAATATTCATTATCTATTAAGGAATTTATAATGTTAGGTGATGATGAATCCACAAAAAATTTAAAAAGACTACAACAAATCATCAAGGAATTGGATATAGACACCTTTATCAATAGTCTACCAGAAGGAATAGATACTTTACTGATTAAAGAATTTAGTAATGGATCTATTGAGTTGTCAGAAGGCCAATGGCAGAAAATTGTTATAGCCAGAGCTTTTTATAACAATAAATCATTTTTGATTTTAGATGAAGCATCTGCATTTTTGGATGTAATTTCGGAAAAGAAACTATTTAAATTAGTCTATAAGGAGATGACGAATAAAACAGTAATTTTTATTTCGCACAATTTATCCAATGTTAAAAATTGCGATAATATATTGTTGATTGATATGGGTAAAATTATATGTCAAGGGAAGCATCAAGATTTGATGAAAAACAGTAATGTTTATAATTACTTATATAATAGTCAAGCACATAGATACGGAAAGGAGTCAATATGAAAAAGAGTGGTTTATTATTAATTTTTCTAATAGCGTTATTGGTGACATTTTCAGGATGCTCAAAGAAATTTAATGATTTTGAGAAAAATAATAGAGAAAATAATATAGCTAATAAAAAGGAGGAGGGAAAAGAAAATGTAATAGAGGAATCGGAGATAGATAATAATATGAATCTGGTTTTAATTGAGTATGCTAACATTTTCTTTCCAGAAGAAATAAATAATAAATATCCGGTTATTTATTCTGTAATTAATAATAGTACAACAAAAACTATTATTGGATATAAAAGAGGAATGATTGCTTTTGACCAATTTGGAGAACCGCTTGAGCTATACTGGAATGGTATGGATAGTAGTTCCGAGAAGTCATTTCTCTATTCATATGATGTTAATAATATTGAAATATTATCTGGTAAAAAAATAGAAACTGAATGGTCTTTATTTAATTTGCAAGATGAATCTAAGGAGCAACAGTATAAAGAAATTAAATATGTTTTATATGTTTTTGAAGAAATAACGTTTGATGATGGGACTGTATGGAAAAACAGTAATTATCAGAATTGGATAGATACATTGTGTGGGAAAAAAGTTGATTTACCAGAACTGGATAAGTATTATCCATATATACAATATATGGATTAATAAATATTATCTTTAAAATCATAGATTTTATTTATATGTTTGAAAAGGACATAACCAGTAAACATTCCTATTGGTTATGTCCTTTTCAAACATATAAATAAAATGTAAAAATATTATTAAATTTAAATAATTATTATAAGTTAGAACGTGAAAAATATATAAGAACAATCACCTCCTTCCTAAAGATGGAGATGAAACTATGGGGACTTCTCAATATGTACAAGTACAGCATAAATTAACCTGTTGTGCTAGTTAAATTCCAAAAGTTGCATCAATATATTGTGATTTTTTGCTTACAAAATACTAAATATTGATTTTGCGACTATTATTTAACTTGAGAGTTAAAAGTTTGTACCACTAAGAAGCCAGTGAATCCCAGTAAAT
>CAJTXV010000041.1 GCA_910584255.1 uncultured Bacilli bacterium | reverse complement strand
GGAGAATCATAGGGCTAATGAACAATGTACCAGATTCTAATGGAAATAAAGCAAGCCGTATTAAATTGATAAGAGCAGAATCAATAGGAACTTATACATGGAATAATTTAGGTGTATATGAAACAAATGATTGGACACATAGTGGAAGTATTAGTGTGCCACTCAATGGAGCATACTTAAATAGAACTAGTGGAACATGTCCATCGGGACCCAATGGGGCGACTATAATATGTGATTTTAGTAATATTGGATTGACAACGACAGCTAAAGCACAGATTAGTAATATTACATGGAATTTAGGAGGACATGATACAACTAGTTCACTTGCATCTACATTTTATACAGTAGAAAGAGGAACGAGGGTATATAGTGGAAGGCCAACAACGTGGAAAGGATATGTAGGACTTATGTATCCAAGTGACTATGGATATGCAGTTGGAGGAAGCGTAAGAAATGCTTGTCTATCTTCTAATCTAATTGATTATAATGTCAAAAACTGTCATATCAATGACTGGTTATGGTTAAGTAATGATTCTCAATGGTGTCTTACACCAAATTTTAAGTTCGCTGGTTTGGTGTATCGTGTCTATTCCTCTGGATCTATATCGGATCCTAATCCACTCCCTGCGATTGCAGTTCGTCCTGTTGTATACCTAAACACAAATGTTTAAAAAATAAAAGGAAAAGGAACGAGTACTAATCCATATATCATCGAATAGTGAAGAGAATTTAGTTTTAATACTAGATTCTTTTTTTGACAATAAAATTATTTTCTCCTTTATATAATGAAATTGGTGATAATATGAAAGTAAAAATATTTGATTTTGAAGATGAAAAGGATTTAGAAGATGCAGTGAATAACTTTCTTTCCAGCGATATGGATTTAATTGATATTAAGTATCAGGTTTCTTCTAGTATTTATAGTGAAGAACAAATCTATTGTTTTTCTGCTATGATTATTTATTCGAATAAGGAATGATATGTCAAATTATTTTTGTAAATACTGTGTAAATTATTATTTATATATATTGCATTTTTAATTATATTTTTGTGTCTAATTATGTGTAAAATTATTTTAAAATTACTTTTTTTGCTTTTCTCATTTATTCTAAAAGTGTACAATAAACTTACTAACAGTAGAAATTTGTTTTATGTTTCTTTTGGAAGGAGTGAAGGGATATGAAAAAATCTTTAGGAGACAAAAAAAGACGAATTTTAGCTTATACGTGTTTGGGAGTAGGACTATTTTTACTACCTCTTGCTTTTGCACCTCTTCCTAAAAAAGAAAAAATTGAAAATGATATTTCCTCGTATAATGCATCGAATGAAAGTGACTTTTTATATCTATCAGATGTGCCTTATATCAAGGATCAATCATCGGTTGGATATGGAAGTATTACATTAGATGGAAATATCAATACAGGATATAATAATGGACTGATTACCTTAAACATTGATGGAGTAAAAACATCCTTTATCAAAGGAGTATTAGCGCATGCACCATCGACGCTTATCTACGATATCAGCAGTTATCACTATGACTATTTCACAAGTTATATTGGGGTAGATCAAAGTACAGGGACGAATGGAAATGGAGTAAAATTTGCAATCTATACATCTATGGATGGCGAAAACTGGGATCTACAAACAGCGGTAAGTCCACCAGTATTAAAGGGAACCAGTAATGCTCTTTCAGTAAAAATCGATATTCAGGGTAAAAAATACTTAAAATTAATAGCAAATAGTAATGGAGATAAAGGTTCAGATCATGCAGTCTATGCGAATGCGAAATTGATCAAAAAAGATTATCAAGAAGAAGAAGTACAGCCAGTGGATTTTATAAAAACAGTGGAAGAATATGATAGAGTCTTACATGGATTAACATTAGAACAACAACTAACAACAGGAAAGTTAACCTTATTACAAAGAGAATTTGTAAAAAATGTAGGATATGATTACTTGCAAATGTATGCAGGATATAGTGAAGAAGTTAGAGAAGTATTAAGATGGTTAATGACTGACTATGAAAATTTAAATTTATATACCATGGGAGGAAAACCAAGTGGAAATTATTTAAACTCTTTAAAAGTATTAGTAGAGTTATATAAGAATTACCATAATGATTGGGATATAAAAGAAGTATCTAAGCATGGGGCAGTGAAGGGAGAAGTCTATAAGAAAATGGCAATTACCTTATCTTTAACCCATTCAACGAAAGTTGCTTTATGGATGCAACCAAATGAAGAGACGAACCAATCAAATGCAGTAGTACGTTATAGCCAATTTAAGAAATTATATGATGAAGGAAAATTTAAAGCGACAGAGAGTATCGATATTACGCCATGGTTTGAAGATTATAGTGTAGAAGAGATGAGATATATCATGAATACAGCCTTAGATGATGAGGAAGTATTCTGGTTAAATGATTATACACAGTCACAAATTAATGCACATCCAAATAGTGCATGGAGTTATTTAACACCACATCCATATATGGCTTATGTATGGCCAAACTATGGAAACCCAGTATTCCATGACTCTACAAGAAAAGATTATTGGGATCAAAAATATAATGGAATCTTCTCTAAGTATGGAGTGACTTATAGTAGTGAAGGACATATGGTCTATAAAGTATGGATGAACTTTAGAACAGAGTTTGGAACGGGAGCTGTTTGTGGAGGAATTTCAAAAACAGGATCGAATATCAGAGCGGTTCATGGAATTCCAGCAGCGGTCATTGGTCAACCTGGACACGCAGCGATTATTTACTATAACCGAAACTCAGAAGGAAAAGGATATTGGGGAATCGATAATGACGTGAGTGGATGGACGTTATCTGAAAAGAGTGAAAGATTACCACTAGGATGGGGAAATGATAAGCGCTATGTAAAAGGGTATAATGTACCATATATTGTAATGGCACAAGAAGCAATCAATCGAATGGATCAATATGAAAAGTCAGCGAAACTTATTATGTTAGCAGATAGCTATCAATCAGATAAAGTAAAAAGAGAATATTACTTAAGAGAATCCATCAAAGCATTAGATTTCAATGTAGATGCGTGGTATGCGTTAATAGATTTATATATAAATGATGAGACAAAGACAGAAGAAGAAATCTATAACTTAGCAGATGAAATGAGTGAAGCTCTTTTAGAATATCCATTACCATTCTATAACCTAATGGCAAAAATTCAGCCAAAATTAACGTCAAATGCATATAAATTTAAATATTCCTTATTACTAACAGGAACGTTAAATGAAGGAAAGGTTTATAATGGAACGGATGTATTACAACCAGGAGTAACGAGAGCAGAAGCAGCTTACTTATTAGGACAAACTGATACGTCTTTAGCGACTTTCTCATTTGATGGAGAAGATGCAGGAAAAATAGTATTATCCAAACGATTTGATGGAAGTGGAATCCGTTGGGATTATAGTTTAGATGGAAAAAACACGTGGAATGAAGTATCGTTTACAGGAGAAGATGCTCATAAATTACAGTTAACGAAAGAGCAAATAGCAAGTATTACAGAAGAAAATGATATTTATGTTCATATTGTTGGAGTCAACTATAGTGAAGAAAATCTATATAAAATCGATATTACAAAAGGTGTAATATCAAGTACTCTTTATAACAATGACTTAGAAAACAGTGTCATTGGAGTCAACACGACGTATGAATGGAGAATGCGGGAAAATGACCCTTGGACTTCTTATAAAGATGCCATCCCAGATCTTACAGGAGATAAGACAGTACAGGTAAGAGTAGGGGCAACAGGAACACATTTACCAAGTGATGAAGTAACCTACAGTTTTACAATGGATAATCAACCAGATACTAGAAAGTATGTGCCAATTTCTCATTTAAGTATTCATAAAGTTTCAACAGAAGCTACTAATCATGCGGGAGGGGTAGTCAATGCGATTGACGGGAACTATAATACAAGATACCATTCTGATTGGAATGGGGGAGATACAGAGAGGTATATTACGATTAAATTAGATGAACCGATGGCTATATCAGCTGTAGAATTCGTTCCAGCAGGAGGAGGAAATGGAAAAATCTATGATGGAACTATCTATGGAAGTATGGATGGTGAAAACTTTGAAGTATTAACGAGTAAGAAGAATTTAAGTTATAAAAATTCTGCTGAAACTGCTGAGGAAGCCAAGAATAATACAAAAAGTTTTGATATTGGGGAACCTCAGGTAGTAAGATATATCAAAATTGTAGCAAATCGAACGAATGGAAACTGGTTTGCAGCAAGAGCTTTTAACTTTTATCAAGATACAACGAAAGAAATAGAGCCATTTGTTGAAATAGAGTATAGTACTACCTCACTAACTAATCAAAATGTAATTGCTAAGGTAGTTTCTAGAAATTCTCCAATTAAAGTATTAAATAATAACGGAAAGACTAACTATGAATTTACTAAAAATGGTACATTTACTTTTGAGTATGAAGATGTTTATGGAAATCAAAAAGAAATTGATGCTAGTGTTACTTGGATTGATAAGGAGGTACCTACTGCTTCTATTCAATATAGTACAACTTTTGCAGGTTCTGGACCAGTTATTGCAACTTTGATACCTAATGGAAAATCTGTTACAGTAACCAATAATAATGGTCAAGAAACTTATACATTTACTACAAATGGAACGTTTGAATTTATTTATAGAGATGCTTTTGGAAACATAGGAAAAACAACTGCAAAGGTAGATTGGATTACTCCTGGTTCAAATTATATCAAAAACACTGTTTCTTCTAATGCAACCTCTATTCCTAATAAAGCTCTACCTACAACAGGAAATGCTTTCTTAGATAATGATCAACAAAATTCACGAGTTGAATTCCGTAGTTATTCAACGAATCATGTAATTTTAAGATTACCAGCAGGAAGTATTCAGGCTATGAATACGTTGAAGGAAGAGAGCTTAGCACTCAGTGATACTCTTAAGAACCGTGTGGGAGAGAGAAGTCAATACTTCGAAGTTTATTTTGAAAATGGAACTTCCAAAAGAGAAACATTGGATTCTATTTCCATGGAAATGATATTTAAAATTGATCCAACTAAAAAATTACTTGCTATTTATGAAGTAGGAGAAAGTGATATATTAAGAACTTTAAATTATCAGTCCATCGGAAATAATCAAGTAATTTTAGAAACTACAGGGCTTGGAAAGTATATTTTATCTTATACTGAAAAGGATAAAGAAGAAGCATCTATATCAGAATCTGATTCGTCTCAAGATTTTTCTTCTAAAGAGAATATTGTAAAACCAGAAAAGGAAGCGATTCAGCCTTTCGATAATCTTCATTTCTGGCTAATTGGAGGAGTATCTATTATACTAATTGCATTTGGAATTTACTTATTCAAAAGAAAAAATGATTCTAAGGAACATTTTGTAAGAGTCAACTATAATTAAATATAAAATCTCTTTCGATGGAAGGAGATTTTTCTATGTGTTCGTTGGAACGAGAAATTCATTTTATTTACTTTTTTCTACTTGGTAAAAAAATTCAGTTTGTTCGATTGTTTCTCATCTTTTTCTATTTTATAATAGATTTAGGTGATGCTTCTATGAAAGAAAGAATTATTTTTCATATTGATGTAAATAATGCCTTTTTATCATGGACGGCAGTAGATTTATTAAGAAAAGGTTACTCAATTGATATCCGAACAATTCCTTCTGTAATTGGGGGAGATGAAGAGAAACGTCGAGGTATTGTGACTGCGAAGAGTCCAATCGCTAAAAAGAAAGGTGTTGTTACTGCAGAACCTTTATTTATGGCACGAAGAAAATGTCCTAATATCCAAGTGTTTCGAGGAGATTATGACCTTTATAGAAAAGAATCGAATCAATTATATGAATATTTTTGTCAATTTACAGATAAAGTAGAGCGTTACTCAATCGATGAATGTTTTTTAGACATGACAGGGACCAATTTACTTTATTCTGATTATTTAGAACTTGCGAATCATATGAAAAATGAAATTTTTCAAAAATTTGGGTATACTGTTAATGTAGGGATTGGAAATAATAAACTATGTGCTAAGATGGCCAGTGATTTTGAAAAACCGAATAAAGTGCATACTCTTTTTCAACATGAAGTTGAGTCAAAAATGTGGTCACTTCCTGTTACAGATTTATTTATGGTTGGAAAGTCTTCTGGTAAACAGTTAATAGAAATGGGAATTCATACGATTGGTGATTTAGCCAAAGTAGATTCGTACCTTTTAGTTCGTCGTTTTAAAAGTCAAGGAGAAATGATGCATCAATATGCGAATGGAATTGATTTTAGTGAAGTAGAAATTCGTTCTTCAAAAAGTCAAAGTATTAGCGTGACAGAAACTTTAGAAAAAGATACCGATAGTATACCAATCCTTAAAAAAGTATTACTTCGTCAGGCAGATCGTGTGGGAAGACAGGCTCGTCAAAAGAAATTATATGCGAAAACAGTTGCTCTAATTTTTAAGACAGGGGAATTTGTAAGCTATAGTCATCAAATAAAACTAGTAAATGCAACGAACGTAACCGAAGAAATTTATAAGAATGCATTATTAATTCTAAAGAATGGATGGAGAGGGGAACCACTTCGCTTAATTGGAATTCGTCTTTCAGATTTTACTTCAGAAAATCATAAGCAAATTTCTTTCTTTGATAAAGAAAAGGATATTGGTACCAATCAAATTCAAGAAGTTTTAGATCAAATTACTGAAAAGTATGGAGATGGTGTGATTATTCCTGCAAGTCTTAAGGAACAATGATTGTTTTCAGAACTTCTTTTGTCTATAATTATGATAGAGGGTGAAAAGTCATGGATGAAAAAATGTTAAATGAACTGATGGAGCGTTCTCAAGGCAGCATTACTTCTTTGATAGAAAAATATCATTATCCAAGTAATATTGGTCATTTATTGTATTTGATTGTTCCAGCTTTTATTATGAAATATGGCATTCAAAATGAGCGTTACATTTTGAATAGTTTTGAACAAATTCCTATTTTAATTGGTACAAAGGAAGATACAGTTTATCAGGCCTATTATAGTGCAGTTCCAGTAGAACAGGATGGTAAGATTATCACTAAGAAAGGGATTGTTTTAAATCATTATCAAAATACAGATCTTATGCAACTGTTGGATAATTTAGTTCATGAATTTAATCATGCAATTAATTCTATAAAAGCAGAGGTTCTTTGGGATGAGCAAACTGTCAAGGTGCGTACAGGAATTTGTTATATTCTTTATGATCGTAAAACTTTAAAACCAGTTAAAAAAGAAGAAAGTTCTATTATTGAAGAGATTATTAATACAAAACAAACAGAAATGATTATTGATATTATTCATTCTTTTTACAATTATGAATTTACTAATCCTGATTTTAACAATGCCCTTTATTCTATTCATAGTTTTATTAATAGGCGTTATCAATCGGATGCTTACCTCCTTCAATCCTTGGTTTGCAAAAGTTTGATGGAGAATCGGACGTTTATTTCTACTTTAGAAAAGTTACGTTTTGATGGAAATATTGAAGAAGTGGATGATTGGTTTAATCATATTACAGGAAGTCCTAATAGCTTTTCAAGGCTTACCTTTCTTTTGAATGAAACTTTAAAATTACAGATGGATTTAACAAAGAAAAAAGGAATTCGTTTTTTTAAAATTCGTAAAATACGTGCTTTTAATCAAGAGGCCATGTATATTGTAGAAAAGTTTAATCAAAATTGTAATTATCGATAGGAGGAATTTTTTTGACAGAACAATCACTATTTAATCTTTCAAATCGTATTTTAGAAAATGTAATATCTAAAGAGGATGTAGAAATCGTTCAAAAACTCTTTTTTTCTTTTGAAGAAAGTATTCAAGATTTCGATTTAATTGTGGTTTTAGCAGGAGAAAAATTAAATCGAATCAAACGAGCAGTTGAACTTTATCACAAAAGAAAAGTACCTATTTTAATTTCAGGTGGTTCTTTAAGTAGAGAAGGGATTAGAGAATGGGAAAAGTACTTTCAGTATGGAAAAAGCCATGGTGTTTTAGAAAACAATATGATAGTGGAAGGGGAAAGTCAAAATACCTATGAAAATTTATTTTACTCCTTAAAGATACTTTCGGAAAAGAAGAAATTTCAAAGAATTGTTTTTGTATCTAGTTCTTTTCATTTACTTAGGGTATCTCTTACTTTGTTAAAGGTATTAGAAGAAGTTCCACTTTCTATTGCTTATTCTTTTGATTCTTCAGATTCAGGGAATATTAGTTTAGATGATTGGTATCTTTCTCGAAATGGTCGAGAGGAAGTTGCTACGGAACTTAGGAAAATTATAAAGTATCATTTATTATCTTATTTGAATTGGTAAGTATCTATGAAAATTTTGTCTATTTTATAGTTTTATGGTATGATAGAATCAGTAAGAAACATAGAGAGGAAGTGATTTTATGCGGAAAAATTCATTTATGCAGGGAGCTTTTATCGCAACTTGTGGAATTGTTCTTAGTAAAATTCTAGGTATGCTTTATGTGATTCCCTTCTATTCAATTATTGGGAATCAAGGGGGTGCTCTTTATGGTTATGCATATTCGATTTATTCTATTTTTTTAGGAATTAGTCAAGCTGGAATTCCCATGGCAATGAGTAAAATTATTAGTGAATATAATGTTTTAGGATATTATGATGCGAAGGAACGTTCTTTTAAATTGGGACGTAAGACATTGATGATTTTAGGAATTCTTTGTTTTGTGATTATGTTTCTTTTTGCGGAACCTTTGTCTAGAGTAATTATTGGAAATGTTTCTGGGGGAAATACAAGAGAAGATGTTACCTTTGTCATTCGTGTAATCTCAACAGCTATTTTAGTAGTACCGCTTCTCAGTGTGTATCGTGGATTATTACAAGGAAATAAGTATATTACTCCTACTTCTATTTCTCAAGTTTTTGAACAGATTGTTCGAGTTCTAATTATTGTTATTGGTAGTTATGTATCTTTAAAGGTTTTTCATTTATCACTGACAGTTACTGTTGGAATTGCTGTATTTTCTGCGACGGTTGGGGCTTTTTGTTCGTGGTTTTACTTGTGGATTAAAACGAATAAAAATAAGAAGCAACTTTATAAAAGAACGTTGCATGTAGAGGAACCTAAGGTAACAGATAACGAAATTATTAGAAAAATTTTATATTATGCTTTTCCTTTTATTATGATTGATGTATTTAAATCTTTGATTAATTCTGTCGATGTCTTTACACTTGTTCCAGTTTTAGTAAACGGTATTGGGTATACAGCTATTCAGGCGGAAACTATTATGGGGGTTATTTCTACTTGGGGATTAAAGATTAATATGATTATTGCATCGATTGCGACTGGACTTATGGTAAGTCTAATTCCCAATCTAACTGCTAGTTTTGTTAAAATGGATATGGAAGATGTTCGGAATAAAATTAATCATACTTTGCAGTGGTTACTATTTTTTACAATTCCAATGACGATTGGTTTAAGCATTTTGGCAAAACCTGTTTGGACTATATTCTATGGGGTGAGTGATCTTGGCCCTAGTGTTTATCAATACTATGTTTTTGTAGCACTTGTTACTACTCTTTTCACTGCATCCATTACGATTTTACAATTATTAAAAGAATATAAAATGGTTTTTATTTCTCTTTTATCGGGACTGATTGTGAATGCTTCATTAAATATTCCTCTTCTCTATGCTTTTGATCGAATGGGATTACCTGCTTACTATGGTTCAACTACGTCTACAATTTTAGGATATTCTGCTTGTATTATCATTGCACTTTCACATATTCATAAAAAGTATCAAGTGAATTATGAAGATACTGCAAAAAAAGTAATTAGTATTTTAATGACTACTATGGTAATGGCCGTTTTCCTTTTATTATTACAAAAAATATTCCCATTTGATTCTACAAGTCGATTATTCTCTATTTTATACGTAGTTATTTATGCAGGTATTGGAGTTTTCATTTATTTTTTCATTGCCTTTCAGTCTAGGCTTGTAGATTCAGTATTTGGTGCATCTAATGTGATGAAAATTAGAAAAAAATTTAGGAGATGATTCTATGGAATTTACAGTTTTAAGTGAAAAAGAATTTGATAAGTTTTCTAAAACACATGAGCAGGCTTCTTTTCTACAAACGGTGGAACATGCACATTTAAAAGAAGATTATTTAAATAGCAAGGTTCATTACGTAGGTGTTCGCGATTCTAAAAAAATTGTAGCGGCTTCCTTAATTTTAGAAGATATGTCAAAGTTTCATCAAAGAAAATTTTATGCGCCTCGTGGATTACTCGTTGACTATCATAATCAAAAGCTATTAACATTTTTTGTGGAAAACTTAAAAAAATATATTAAAACTTGTGGAGGGTTTATTTTAACAATCGATCCTAATGTTGTTTACCGTGTTCGTAGTAGTGATGGGGATATTTTAGATTTAGAAAAAGCAGACGATGAAACCGTTCAAAATTTAAAGGATTTAGGATTCCGTCATTTCGGATTTAATATTTATTTAGAATCTTTACAAGCTAGATGGGCATATCGTATGGCTCTAGATGAAGAGTATGAAATAAAGAAAAGTAGGTTTTCTAAGAGTACCCGAAAGAACATTGATTCTTGTATCAAAAAAGGACTCCAGGTTCGTGAGGGGACTATGGATGATTTGGCAGTCATGACAGAAATTTTTGATTTAACTTCTAAGAGAAAAGATTTTTTTTCTCGGAGTTTAAATTATTATAAAAAGATGTATGAACATATGAAGGATTTGATGACGATTTATATCGCCTACTTAAATCCTGATGTCTACTACGAACATACAAAGGCACTTCTTGATGCAGAAACTTTGAATAATCAAGAATTGATTTCTAAAATGAAGGTTGACAATGTTGGAAATAAACTGTTGAAAAAGAAGGAAACTAGTGATACACTACTTAATAAGTATAGGTTAGAACTGAAAAAAGCAGAAGCATTTAAAAAGAAGCATCCAGAAGGCTTAGATGTTGGGTGTTTGCTATCTCTTCGTTCAGGGCAAGAGTATCTAACACTATCTAGTGGTGTTTTGGAGGAATATAAAAGTTTTACTCCTAAATACTTAATGTATGAACACCATATTAAAGAGGCTTATAAAGAAGGATTTAAGTACTGTAATTTTTATGGAATTACAGGAGATTTTAATCCTCAAAATAAGTATTATGGAATTTATGAATTTAAAAAAGGATTTAATGGGAATGTAATTGAATTGATTGGACAATTTGAACTTCCTATTACGAAATTCTATTTTGTTTATCAGTTTCTTAAAAAAATTCAAGGTATTGTGAAAAAGTAAGGGTGGTAAAAGTGAAGGATAATTATCGTTTTGAGTATATGGATGAGAATAAATTTCGTGTTAGAGAGCGTTCAGTTAGAAAATATAATATGCTTGCATATAAAAAACTTACATTTGAGTATTATCCACAATTAAAAGAGGGAAATTTTTTAGGAAAACTAGTGCAGGAAAATGATGATCATTCTTTGATGTATGAATTGATGCTTCCAACGGATGAGATGTTTCAAAAAGTTCATGGAGTCATGAAACTTCATTATACAGTTTATCCTGATAAGAAGGTAATTTTACTTACGAATATAACTCCAGATGGTATTTTAGATGAAGGACATCGTTCTGAACTTACTGCGTATAAGGGAGTAATGATTTCTAAGAGTAATCCAAAGAAAGATATGTTTAAAGTGAATCTTTTAAATATGATGAATAAAGGTGTTGGAAATAGTGGCATTTTTATAGGGATTATTATTTCTTTATTAGTGATTGGTTCTATTCTTTTATATTTTGTGATTCGTTAAAAGACATTTAAGTCTTTTTTTCTTTCAAAGTAGAGAGTGCTTTAACTTAAAATTAAAAAAAATAAAAATTTTGTCCGATCCTTCCATTTTTAGAAATAATGTAATTAGAAGATAATTGCATCTTACAAACTATTTCAGG
The DNA here is from genome assembly GCA_910584255.1 of uncultured Bacilli bacterium. Lineage (GTDB taxonomy): Bacteria > Bacillota_I > Bacilli_A > RF39 > UBA660 > Alloscybalousia. Next base: position 34 of record CAJTXV010000041.1, on the reverse strand, counting down.
AGGGTTTATGGAAAATAAAAAAGAAACATTTGTT
>CAJTXV010000040.1 GCA_910584255.1 uncultured Bacilli bacterium | reverse complement strand
CAAATTTATTTGCTTATGAAAAGACTGTTGAACATATTTGTCAACAGTCTGAAAGTCTCTTAGAGACTTTTTCTTTTGTAAATTTTTACATTCAAAAAGCATACATGAAACTCTGTATGCTTTTTAAATCTTATCTGTTATAGAATTCAACGATTAATGATTCATTAATATCAGCATTTAGTTCACTACGTTCAGGTAATCGAACTAGTTTACCTTCTAATTTCTTATCATCAAAAGTTACAAATTCTACTCTTTTCGTAATTTTTTCTAAAGCTGCTTTCATTGCTGGATGTTCTTTTGAGTTTTCCTTTACTGCAATTACGGATCCAACTTTTACACGGTAAGATGGAATATCTACTTTTTTACCATCTACTGTAATATGTCCATGATTTACTAATTGTCTAGCACCACGACGAGTAGATGCAAGTCCCAAACGATAAACAACATTGTCTAATCTTGATTCTAGTAGCTTTAAGAAGTTTTCACCATGAATTCCTTTCATGCTTGCTGCTTCTTTGAAAGTTTTCTTAAATTGTCTTTCGTTTACTCCATACATAAATCTAACCTTTTGCTTTTCCTTTAATTGTTCTGCATAGTTAGAAAGTTTTCCTCTTCTATCTTTTCCATGTTGTCCTGGTCCGTAAGGACGACGAGCTAATTCTTTTCCAGTTTCACTTAATGAAAAGTTAACTCTACGAGATTGTTTGTAACTTGGCCCTGTATATCTTGCCATACTATTTTCCTCCTTCGATATTTCATAAACATCGAATTGGTATTAGAATCACTTTAGGGAGTCCATTTTTAACTTTCACCTAACAGCGAAGGGTACTCGTTATTTCAAGGACACATTAAAATTTTCTAATACGCGCTGTTCAATGAATATGCAATCTAGATTATAAGGGAATCATTTGAAAAAGTCAAGTAATTTTTTGTTAATTGTATGATAAATCTTAGTCATTGATTTCTAAACCAAAAATGCATTAATTATATAAAAAGCTAGTTAATTGATCTTTATTTCCAGTATTATAATATTCTGTTAATAATCGATTAAACTCGTTGATATATTCTTCTTTAACTGTAATAATACCACATCCGTTTTGAATGAGTAATTTATTGGCAATTATCATACTGGTTCTTTTATTACCATCCCAAAATATTTGACTTCTCATTAAGTAAAGCATAAGATTTATACTTTTGCTTGTTACATTTTTTTCTTCTAAAATGGCTTGAATGTTTTTACGTACTTCTTTTTCTTCTGGAATATCAGGGATGTGATCTACACCATGAATTCTTGCTTTCCCATTTCTTAAAACACCCAATTCTAAAGATTCATTTCTAGAAACAAAAGAATTAACTTTACAAATAAATTCAAGATTTAGGGGTTCATTTATATTAGAAAGGGTAAAATTCCAAGCGTCTCGTAAATTTAAAAAGCAATTGATTTCGTCTAGTTTTAAGGTTGGAACATTGACTCCTTCTAGGATTGTTTTTGTATCAGGATAAGTTGTATTAATTCCTTCTAAACGCGCACTATTATAAATATTAGATACTAATACCTTTTTAGATAGGAATAAATTTTGTTCTTGTGTTAAATGAAATTTATCTTTCATTTTTTTCACATCATTTAAGATTATTATACTATAGTATTGATGACTTTCGTGGAAAAAAATTATGAATTGTAAAATGATTTACTTCCAAATTTAATAGGATTATGTAATAATAGATTTAGAAAAGGTGGATTTGATATGCAATATTTTTAAACAAGAGATTCTTATACACTTCACAAGATTCCAGAGTCTTGGAAGAAGGCTGTCACTGTAGAAAGAATGGCTGAGATTCTTATTTATCGTGTAATCGATGATTGCTTAGAAAATTTTGAGTCTGTTTTTTTGGAATTAGATGTGACTGATTCTATTGCGAAGGTATTAATGGGTTGGCAAAAAAAGGAACAAATTGCTTTTGGAAGTAATGCTCTTAAGTTATCTTCTCCAAATGAAGATGGGAAGGTGACTCTATCCTGTGATTATGACATTGATGAAATTAAGGAAGATATGGAAATGTTAGCTACTGATATGTTTGGTAGTGTTGATTTGGAGGAGGTTGGTGAAAAATCTCTATATGATGATGACTCTGAAATTCCAGATTATTTAATTAATCCTTTCATTAATAAAATTAAGAAGAAGCAAATTTAACAAACATAAACTTTTGGTGATTGAAAGTAACGGCAAAAGATAAGATTCTTTTGCTTTTTTAAGGTTCTTTTGGTACAATATAGAAACAAAAGAGGTGGTATTTACGATTTATTTGGATTATAGTGCAACGACACCAGTCGATGAGGAAGTGTTAAACTCTTATATGGAGTGTTGTAGAAGGTATCCAGGAAACCCTAATTCTCTTCATAAATTAGGAGTAGAGTCTAAACGACTCATGGATTCTGCCACCAAGCAGGTAGCCAATTTACTTGGATGCAAAAAGGAAGAAGTTATCTTTACAAGTGGTGCGAGTGAAGCCAATAGTCTAGCACTTATGGGAGTTATAGAATTTTATAAAAATCGTGGAAAACATATTGTTACAACAAAATTAGAGCATTCTAGTATTTTAGAAACTGTTTCCTATTTAGAAAAACGTGGGTATATCATAGATTATGTTCCAGTTTTAGAAAATGGACTCGTTGATATAGATGCACTTTCTAAATTAATTACAAAGGAAACTATTTTAGTTAGTATTGCTCAGGTAAGTAGTGAAGTGGGAATTCTTCAGCCCATTGAGAAAATTGCTTCTATTGTGAAAAAAAATCCTACTACTATTTTTCATGTCGATGGGACACAGGCAGTTGGAAAGATTCCTGTTTCATTAGAAAATATTGACTTATATAGTTTTAGTGCTCATAAATTCTATGGAATGAAGGGAATTGGATGTCTTATTAAAAAAGATAAAATTGAGTTGGAACCACTGATTCATGGTGGGAAAAGTCAATCCAATTATCGAAGCGGGACACCACCACTTCCTCTGATAGTTAGTCTTTCTAAGGCTTTGAGACTTTCAATTTTTAATTTAGGCTCTAATTATGAAAAAGTAAAAAAATTAGGTGATTTATTAAAGGAAGAACTTTCAAAGATGGAGGGACTTGTACTGAATAGTTGTGATACATCTATTCCACATATCGTTAATTTTAGTATTATAGGAATTAAGACTGAAACAATGCTTCATGCCTTAGAAGAAAAAGAAATTTATATTTCAACGAAAACGGCTTGTTCTAAAGATAACAGTGACTCTTTATCCCTTATAGTGATGGGAAGAGAACATTCTATTGCTGGTTATTCGCTTCGAGTGAGTATTAGTCATTTGACTAATGAAGAAGATATTCACAATTTTGTGGAAAACTTAAAAAACTGTATTCAAAAATTGAAATTAAAATCATTATCTTAGTATAAAATAGAGAAGTGGAAATATGGGTTTTGGTGTTAATAAAATATTAAAAAAAATAATAGAAAATTCTTACTATAGGGAAAAGCAGAAGACAATCGAAGCATTTTCTTATGAAGGGGGGAAATGGATAATGGCAATTTGTGCTTATTAAAAAAAATAAAACAAACTTTAATCGATATATGTGGTGATTCTGATTTTGAGACTTTTGATTTATTAAATGATTCTATAGAAACTAAGAGAAGAAAGTTACAAGAAATGGGTGGTGCTTATAACATTACTCGCTTCCGAGATAAATATCCTGATTTAAACGTAACAACTAAAAATTATGTTTTTCAAAATGGATTAGAGTTCACTTATATTGAATACGCATTTAACAACAGAAAAGGTTATCCTTCTGTACAAAGAGATATAACCGGTTTTTATCAATCTCAAAAGTTTATATGTGTTCTTTTTCAAAGTAAAAGAGGAGACTATTTAAATGTACTAAGAGATATGAACGATTCCCAGTTGTCGCTTCCAGTAGGTGAAAAACAAATAGAAATTAGTAAAGTAAATGTTCTTGTTAATTCTAATTCAGGTTCTGCTTTTACTAGTTATTACAATTTAGCGGATCATACTTTAATACAGGAAGTATATTCTTCAGGATGCGAAATAGGGAAAGCATCTCATCACTTTGACTCATCGTTAGTACCTTTCGATGATTATGATCAAATTATGATTCGATATCAGAATGAAAAACCCGTTTCTATGCAATTGGAAAGTGATTTTTCTTTAGATGATTTTGAATATGATTCTAATTCTTTAGAAGATGTTTCAGAAGTTGTAGAAGGAATTCAAAAAGATGTGGATTCTATTTGCGAAAAAATTAAAATTTATCAATCTACTATGGCAGGAGGTACTCCTCAAAAGAAAATTGGTATGAAATAAAAATGTTAAAAATTGATGTTTAAAAGAAGAAGGAGTGGGTATAATATGGAAAAAGTAGTATTAATCAAGTATGGAGAACTTACTACTAAAAAGGGAAATCGTAAATTTTTTATTAATACACTATATCAAAATTTACAAAAAAAATTAAATAATCTTCATGTAAAAATTAGTCGGGATATTTCTAGAATGTATATTGAGTTTGAAGAGAATGAATTAGATGTCGTTTTAGAAAAAATGAATCAAGTATTTGGCATTCATACTTATCAAGTAGCTAGTAAAATTCCTACAAATATAGAAGAAATTGAAAAGAATATCATTGAATTAATGAAGGATAAAACAGGTACTTTTAAAGTAGATACCAAACGAAGTGATAAAAAGTTTCCAGTTCAAAGTACAGAATTTAGTAGACAAATGGGTGGTGTTATTTTAAAAAATAATTCTTCTTTATCTGTCGATGTTCATAATCCTGATACTACTCTTTTTATTGAGATATTAGAACGATTTACTTATCTTTATACAGATACATTTTATGGACTTGGTGGATATCCTGTTGGAACTCAACCACGTGGAATGTTAATGTTAAGTGGAGGGATTGATTCTCCTGTTGCAGGATATTTATCTTTAAAACGTGGAATTAAAATAGAAGCGGTTTATTTTGAAGCAATTCCACATACTAGTATTGAAGCAAGAAATAAAGTAATTGATCTATGTAAAAAATTATCTTGTTATGCCGAAAAAATCAATCTTCATATTATTCCATTTACAGAAATACAAGAAGCAATTTATAAAGAATGTAATCTAGAATATTGTATTACTATTATGAGACGTATGATGTACAGAATTATGGAACAAATGGCAAAACGACATAAAGCGCTTGCCATTATTAATGGAGAATCAATCGGTCAAGTAGCTAGTCAAACTTTAACTAGTATGAATGTAATTAATTCGGTTACTTCGATGCCAGTGATTCGTCCAGTTGCCTGTCTAGATAAATTAGAAATTATTGATCTTGCTAAAAAAATTGATACCTATGATATTAGTATTTTACCTTATGAAGATTGTTGTACGGTCTTTGTTCCAAAACATCCAGTTATCAATCCTTCTTTACAAGAATGTTTAGAAAATGAAAAAAAATTTGATTATGAAGCTATGATTCAAAATGTATTGAAGAATGTGGATACAATCGTGATTCAGGAAAATATGGAGAATACGTATCAAGATTTATTATAAAAAGAAAAGTAAAAAATTTCCAGTAAATTTTGTGTATGAAATTTTTTAATTCTCACAACCTAGTAATGTATAGGAGGTGAGAATCAATGAATAACACAAATAACTCATCAATGAAAATGAGAGTTCCTGGTGCTAAACAAGCAATCGAAAAGATGAAATATGAAATCGCTAACGAATTCGGTGTTAACTTAGGACCAGATGCTACTAGCCGTGCTAACGGAACTGTAGGTGGTGAAATCACTAGACGTTTAGTTCAAAACGGAATGAATCAAATTAGTGGAAGCTACCAAAACAAATAATTAATTTAGGATAGCTTAAAAGATAGGTAGTTGATGCCTATCTTTTTGTGTGGAATTTTTTCTTGTAGGCTTTATAAAAAAAACTTATACTAGTAAGTAGGTGATATGTGTGGATGTGAAAGTGATTAGTGTATTTGCAGGATGTGGGAAAACAACGGTAGGAGAAAAATATTCGAATGTATGTGATTTAAGGAGTTCCACTTATCGTTGTGATTATTCAAATATTAAGAAAGAGGATTATGAAAAAATGAAATGTGTCAAAGAACGAATCCCCAATCCAGATTGGCCTAATAATTATTTAAATGCATTAAAAGAAGCAATCAATAAATATGATCTTGTTTTGGTTCCATCAAACGAAGATATTAGAAATTTATTATTAGAAAATCATATTCCTTTTTTATTTGTTTTACCTTCCTTAGATAGTCGAGATTTATTATTCAAAAGATATCAGAATCGTGGTAATAGTAAAGATTTAATTTTAGATGTTATGAATTATTTTGATACTTGGAGTAGAAAACAAGAAGATTATTCTTATCCAATTATGATTTTAGAAAAAGATCAATTTTTAGAAGATTTACTTTTGGATTTGAATTTAATATAGGGGGATATGAATATGACTTGCTTTTTAATGTTGAAATTTTTAATTCATGGAAGCTAAAAATATAATTTTAATTGACTTTTTCTTTAATTTTTATTATCATAAAAAACAATTATCGTTAGGGGGATTTAGTATAGATTAATATAGAGTAAAATGTAAGTAGATGAATAGAAAATTCAAGAATGGTATTATTGATGATGAAGTTTTAGAAAGAAACGGTGTTTTTATTTTAAGGCGCGAAAATAAACTAGATGAAGTTTTTTATGATGGAAATACGATTATTAAAGAGCCAGATGATTATTATAATGTAGAGCTTATTTCTGGTGGAAATAGTTCTTATTGCTTGCATTTTAAAGTTCAAAATGCTTCTTCCGAATATGGGATTATTTATATGTATAAAGATGGAGTCAGAAAAGAAATTGAGTATCCTTTTGGAAAAGCCAATGAGATGGTGGTAGATCAGGAAAAGGTTTATCTATATAATGAAATGAAAACAAAAACAGGAAAAGGAGTATGGAATGATTCAAATCTTGGTACACTAGATCCTATTTATGAAAGTTTTTGTTATGATGAAGTTAACTTACCTTTTTATCCTAAAATGCCAGACTCTGAGCGCGTATTCGTTGATCGTGGAGTCAAGTGGCATTTTAGTTATGATAAATTTTCAAGAAAAGTTGAACTAATGCGCTTCTCTAAAAAAAATTCTGGAACAGAAAAACATGGAGTTATGGTAAAACAATATGATAAGAGGGAATCTGGATATCATTCTGTTTATACATTTCAAGATTTTATTTCTGGTAAAAATTCTATTCGTATGGATACAGAACATCAGTACTTTATATGTGAAACAATAGAAAATGGAAAGAAATGTATTGACCTAATTCCTTATACTTATCAATGGGATATTTATACGAAAGGTGCGGTTGTTTATGGAAGACCAACATTAATGATTCCTTTTCAATTTGAAGAAAGATTTGAAGATTATCAATTTATTCCAAATTCTAATTATTTGAAAGTGAAAGTAGATGGTAAATGGGGATTATTGGAAGTTCACTTACCTAGAGATTATAGTCCATATGATGACTCTTATCGTAAGGGAGGTTATAATCGTGCTTTGCTTTTTTACTTAGACCGTCCTGAGGATATAGAGTATTGTGCTGATGATACATTTATTGTAGCCGCTTATACGCAGAAAGTAGTAGTTAAGTTTGGTAAACAATATTCTGATTCTACACTTCATACGCAACCTGTTTATTCTGATTTTTATCCTGCAATAGAAAAATTTAATCAAGGATATCAGATGACAACTGAGAACGGTGAAAAGATATACGGCATGTTTCAGTTTGTGTGTAAAGGCCGTGTATATAGTAATACATTTAGAACAACTGAAAAGAGTTATCTAAAGCTAGGACAATATGGAAAAGATATTGTTTTAGGATTTACTGAACTTAAAGATAATCAAATTACTTTTGATATCATTAATTCTTCTACTCAAGTGATTCTATCTAATGTAAAAGAAATTACAAAACATCCTAAAGAGCGTTTTACTAAATATTTATTGGCTGATGATTGTGCTGTTCTTTTTGATGAGACATGGCATAAAGTATTGGAGGCTAAGGATATTGATTCTTACATTTATTATGATGCTTTAGAATCTTTTGATATTACTCATTCTGATGGTACACATAGCTTAGTTTCTCGTGAAGGAATTAGTGAAGAAAAGAAAACAATATTAAATCCAATGTTTGGAACTTATGATCAAGTCACCATCGATTGTAATCGTGATAGTTACTGTAGAGTTTATACGATTGTTACTTCTAAAAAAACGGGAGATTCTAAACAACCATATTGTATGCAACAATATTATGTTCAGAGTAGTGATTGGAATTTTGAAATTAAAGATTTTAATCAAGTGTTTGATGGAGTGGTAGTTGATTGTCATCCATTACCAAACATCAATCGAATGATACTTACTGTGTTTGATTCAGAAAAAGAGAAAAACGTAACAGGTGTCATTGAAAATAAAAAAGGAACTATTTTAATTCCATTTGATTATGATTCTACTACATATGATAAACAGCAAATAGAACAGTTTATTTGCTTACTGGGGAAGATAAAACTCACTTTGATATAGATGGTTATTATATGCCTCAGTTAACTACTCAAAATATAGAGAAGCAAATACAATACATTTTATTATGACATTTTAGTTTTAGAAAGTCGTACTTTGTATGGCTTTTTATTATAAGTAATTTTCAAAAAAATATAGATTTTCTTTTGTTTTTGTGATAAAATATAAACCACTTTAGGGGGAGCATGGATGACGGATTTAGTGGTGATGGGAAATAGAAAATTTATCACTTTACAAGAAAGTAATATGGATATAGAAGTTTTTTCCTATTTAACAGAACTACTTCAAAATTTAAATATTCATATTCATAATATCCATGAAGGAAACCCTATAGATTTAATGAAACATCATTATTTAGAGCGTTGGTGTCATGAATCTTGTAATACAGCAATTGTATTTTTTAAGGATTCTGATTACATAGAACGGGGAAGTATTGAGGTATATCCAAATGAAAGATTTCCTCATGCATGGATTTTATTTCTCTTTCAAAATAAAAAATATGTTTTAGATTTAGCTCTCAATGTGGTATGTGAAAAGGAATTATATGATTCATTATTTATACCTCGTATTGAAGGGTATTCTTCTTCTTTAAAAACTAGGGAGTATTTAATGAGAAAACTTTTAAATCCACCAAAAAGAGAGTACTCTAAAGGTGCAATGAATTTTTTACATCGATTATGTGGAGAGTCACTAGAAAATCAAGACGAAGTAGAGATTCTTGGTAGTAATTGTATTATGGATTCTATGTTTCATGGAAATATTGGATATATTGGTACAATTGAACATGGAAAAATTAAAAGCTTATCTGCACACTTTTATGAGGGCGAGTTTTAGATATAAATTTAGGGGGATATGATGGCTACAGAAAAAGAAACTAATGAATGGAATGATTATGCAAAAAGACAACAGGAACTCTTTCGTTATGGATGCGAAAATGGACTGATTTATCCAATTGAAATTGATGATGATTTTATGGAAAGAGTAAGAAATGTCTATTGGGGTGGAATGCCTTTGGTAGTTGTTTTACTGTGTGAAAGAATATGTAATGGATTTTGTTATGATAGAAGTCTTTTCATGTCTTTTGGTTTTGGAGATGATGATTTTCAAATGGTATATGCAACAATTGATGGAATTAGATTAAGAACAGATTATATTGACGAGTATCGGGAATGTAGTGAAGAAGAGAAGAAAAAACATAAGGAGCATTGTTATATAGAGAGAGTGCGGGATAATGGTAGTGTATGGGTCTATGAACCTTCTTTCGGACTCGTTTATCAAAAAGAACTTTATGAACAAATGGAACATCCAGTAGTAAACCGTGTAAAAACTAAAGAAGAAATTGTAAATTCTTATGAGTATTTAGATATTTTAAGTGAAGATATTGAAACTTCTAAATATGCATCTATTGTTCATGTTCCTTTTTATGAAGCATGTCTTAAAGCTCGACAACCATTTCATATGGATGCATTAAGAGAAGAATTAGAGCGATATAAGAAGGAAATTCATTATGATGGATTGTGTGTGGAAGAGTGTAGTAATATGAAAAGAATGGGACTCAAGGTGTCATGGTAGATTTTATTTAGGAGGAGTAGATGACATGGAAAGTATTGAAAAAACGATAGAAGAGGGAATGGATTTTATAGAATTATTTCATTTGCCTGTTTCAAGAAAAGATTATTTTTTACATAAAAATCAAGTAGATTTATTCATTTGTGAATTGAAGAAAAAGAATATAGATAAATTGAATCAATGGAAGTTTGAAATAAAACATATTTTTCCAAGTACTAAAGAAGTATCTATTGTATCTAGTTCTTTGGAACAGAAAATTTTAATAGAATTATCTAAAATCTTAGAGGGAGAACAAGATTTGGTTTTACCTGTATTTGGTTCAGGAGCCTTTTCTTATAATTTAGAGTCTTTACCTAGAAGTGTAGAGGAATACTTAGTTATGACTTTGAGTACTCCAAATCGGAGAGAAGTTCTAGAAAAATTATGTAAATCCTCTTTGGATGGTAAAAGTAAATTATTGATTGGTGTAATGATGGCACCCTATGTATCTTTACTTTCTTATATAGAATACTTTTTAGGGGAAAAGTTAAAAAGCCCTACGATAGATACATGTAGTGCGCTGATTGATTATGCTATTTCCTTAAAAAATGATCCATTTTCTTATCAGAAGTTATCTACGATGTGTAATGCAGTACTTGTAGGGGTTAGTGAGGATAGTTTCTCTAAAATTGACTCATATATTCAAGAATCTGTAGATGAAAACGGAACTTATGATGAGGTATTGGCTATGAAAAAAATCAATGCATATTTTAAACTTCAGAATTGTCAGGAAAAAGTAAAACAAAAATTATAGGTAGAATTGAGTAATTAGAACTACACAATTTTTAGTTAGAATTGTGTTTTCTTTTTGATGAAAATTTATTGATTTTTAATTTTTAATTTCTTATAATAATTAATATGTAAGGAGAGATAATATGAAAGTTTTATCAGTAAATGCAGGTAGTTCTACCTTAAAATTTCGTTTATATGAAATGCCTGAAGAAACCGTTTTAATGAAAGGTGCCATTGAACGGATTGGGCTAGAAGGAAGTTATTATAGTATTACGATTGGAGAGGAAAAAGTAAAGAAGGAACTTCCACTAAAGGATCATAAAGAAGCGGTGGATGCTTTGTTAAAAGAATTGATTTCTACAGGATTAATTGATTCTTTAGGTGAAATTGGTGCAGTTGGACATAGAATTGTGCATGGAGGAAGCCTATATTCAAAAAGTGTTGTGTTAGAAGAGAAAGTTATTCAGGAGATTGAAACTCTTTCAGATTTAGCACCACTTCATAATCCAGCGAATTTAATTGGAGTACGTGCTTTTAAGGAAGCAATCCCTACTGCTTTACAAGTAGGATGTTTTGATACTGCTTTCCATCAGACAATGAAGGAAGTAGATTACTTATATCCAGTTCCTTATGATTGGTATTCAAAATATGGAATTCGTAAATATGGATTTCATGGTCTAAGTCATAAGTTTATTAGTGAGAAAATGGTGGATTTATTAAATAAAAAGAATCCAAATTTAATTATTTGTCATATTGGAAATGGTGCAAGTCTTTCTGCTGTTAAAGAAGGAAAATGTATTGATACTTCGATGGGATTTACTCCGAATGCAGGTATTATGATGGGGACTCGTAGTGGGGATATCGATTATACAATGATTTCTTATTTGATGAAAAAAACAGGATTTGATTTAGATAAAGTGGATAGTTTGTTAAATAAGGAAAGTGGTTTAGAAGGAATTGCTGGGATGAGCGATTTAAGAGACTTAGATGATGCCTTTGAAAGAGGTGAAGAAAAAGTTTGTCTTGCATTCGATATGTATACGAATAAAATTGTTGATTATATTGCTAAATACTATGTGAAATTAGATGGAAAAGTAGATGCCATTTGCTTTACTGCGGGTGGTGGAGAAAATGATCCAATTATCCGAGGAGAAGTTTTGAAAAAATTAACATCCCTTGGTGTTATATTAGATGATGCAAAGAATGAAACTACAATTTGTCGTAAGGGAATTGAAGGAATTATTACAAAAGAGGATTCTAAAATTCCAGTCTATGTATTAGGAACAGATGAAGAGTTAATGATTGCTAGAGATACTTATAGTTTATCTGAAAATTAAGATTAAATATTAATCGCAATAATATGGGTTTCTGTTTTATTGTAATATAACTGTTTAAATTGAATAGGAGTAAGATAATTTAAAG
>CAJTXV010000039.1 GCA_910584255.1 uncultured Bacilli bacterium | reverse complement strand
TCAAATTTATTTGCTTATGAAAAGACTGTTGAACATATTTGTCAACAGTCTGAAAAAAGTTAATAATATCTTGAGATATTATTAACTTTTTATTTTATTCGTTTTCTTTTTATAGTATAATTGAATTGGACTAATCGAGGAGTGATAATTTGAAACAGAAGAAAAAAGAAATTGAAAAAGTAAAAAATGCTATCGAAGTTATTGATGTCTCTAAATCTTTTAAATTATATTATGATAAGCATAGTACTTTGAAGGAGAAAATTATATTTTGGAAAAATAAAAAACCAGAAGTACATGAGGTTTTGAAGAATATTAATATTGATGTAAAAAAAGGTGAGACAGTTGCTTTGATTGGTGTAAACGGAAGTGGTAAAAGTACCTTATTGAAACTTATGACCAAGATTATTTATCCTACTAAAGGTAAAATCATAACAGATGGAAAGTTAACTTCTTTACTGGAGTTGGGTGCTGGGTTTCATCCTGATTTTACAGGAAGAGAGAACATCTATTTTAATGCTTCTATCTTTGGATTAACGGCTGCTGAAATTGATAATAGAGTCAATGATATTATATCTTTTTCAGAATTAGGAGATTTTATTGATAGTCCTGTTCGAACTTATTCTTCTGGAATGTATGCGAGACTTGCCTTTTCTATTGCTATTAATGTAGATGCTGAGATTCTTTTAATTGATGAGATTCTATCTGTTGGGGATCAACATTTCCAAGAAAAATGTTTTGCGAAATTAGAAGAACTTGGGAAGAGTGATAAAACGATTATAATTGTCAGTCATAATTTGGATAGTATGCGAAAATTATGTTCTAGGGGAATTTGGATTAATCAAGGTTGCGTTCAAATGGATGGTGACATTCAACAAGTAATTGATGAGTACCTAAAGGTGTGTGGTTAAAATGAAAGAATTACTAAACAATTTATATAATTATCGACAACTGTTAAAAAGTAACGTCCAAAAGGATATTCGCGGAAAGTATAAAGGTTCTTTCTTAGGAATTTTATGGTCCTTTATCAATCCACTTTTGCTAACATTAGTATATGCCATTGTTTTTTCTGTTATTATGAAGTCTACGGAAAAAAATTATGTTACATTCTTGATTATAGCTATTCTTCCATGGAATTACTTTTCCGCTACAATTACACAGGGGACAAGTTCTATCCTAATGAATGCAGGTATTATTAAAAAAATTTATTTTCCAAGAGAAATATTGCCAGTTTCCATTAATACGAGCGGATTAATTAATTATTTAATATCTTGTTTAATTATTGTAATATTCTTAATTGCTAGTGGGATTGGTTTTAGCTGGTATATTGTATTTTTTCCAGTGATTGTTCTAATTCAGTATATTTTACAACAGGCAGTTATTTTTATAACAAGTGCGATTGAGATTTATGTAAGAGACTTTGAATATATTATTACTTTTATTATGAACTTGTTATTTTATGCAACACCTATCCTTTATTCATCCGATGCTTTTGCTGGTAGTAAATTTGATTTTATTGTAAAATGTAATCCTATGGCTACTATTATCAATTCTTATCGTGATATTTTTTATTATCAATCTATGCCTAGAGTTAAATCTTTAATGGTGGTATTTGTATTAAGTTGTGTTTTGTTATTTATTGGATTAAAGATTTTTAAAGCATTGGAAAAAGGATTTGCAGAGGAGGTATAGGTTTATGAAAAAATGTGACGTTATTATTCCTATCTATAATGCACCAGAATGGGTAAAACTGTGTGTTTATGCAGTAATTCAAAATACTTCTTTAAAAGATTTAAACAAAATATATTTACTTGATGATAATTCTAATGTTTATACTAAGAATTGCTTAAAAAATTTAAAGGAAAAGTATGGTGATTTAATCCATATTGAGACAAATAGTGAGAATTTAGGATTCGTAAAAAATGTAAATCATGGAATTGAATTGTCAATAAAAGATAAAAATTCTGATTGCGTGTTATTATTAAATAGTGATTGTTTAGTGAGTAAGAATACGATTTCTAAGTTAATGGCGCACATTGATAAGGATAATCAAATTGGTCTTATTTGTCCTGTTGCTAGTAATGCAGCTAATATTACCTTAGAATTATTTCGTGGTTTTACCTATACACAAATGGATCAATTATTGGAAAAGAAATTTAGTGGTCTTTCTTTTGATGCTTGTACAGTCGTTGGAAATTGTCTAATGATTACTAAAAATTGTATACGTAAAGTCGGTTATTTAGATGAAATTTATGGTATGGGATATGGGGAAGAGACAGATTATCATTTTAAAGCAATCAAGAATGGTTTTAAAGCGAAGATTGCCATCGACACCTATGTTTTTCATAAAGCAGAAGTTTCGTTTGGCGTATCAAAAGAAAAAAAAGAACGTATTGAAAATAACAGAAAGATATTTTTCGAGCGATGGGGAAAAGAGTACAAAGAAAGTTACAATCTTTATAGGAAAAATGATCCCATTGAGTATATTAAAAATAATATTACAGAGGAAGATAAAGAAATTTGTATAGATACATTATTTTATTTACCAGATATTCATCAAAATGCTGGAGGTTGTCACATGATTACAGATATGGTCAATTATATGGCAATTCGTGGATATTCAGCTAATATTTTATATCGAAATATCGTCAATTATAAAGAAATCATGGTATTTAACCCAGTTCCAATTAAGTATATTTCGTCAGTAGATGCTAAAAGAATCGTTTCTACTGTCTGGGAGTCTGCTTATCAAGCATATCAAATCTCTCTTGATAAAAATATTCCCTTAGTAAGTTTCATTCAAGGATATGAACCTTACTTTGAAAATGCTAATATTTATGGTTTAGTAGAATTGTCTTATAAATTATCTGATTCTATTTTAACAATTTCAAATTATTTATCTAATAAATTAAAAAATATTTTTAATTATTCATCTAAAATAATTCCTAATTCTATACATTTTGATTTATTACACTGTGTGAATGAAAATAAAAAGGTAAATACTATTACTGTAATTCTTCGTGGAAGTGAAATGAAGGGGGATTTCCTTCTAATGGATTTAATCAAGTTGATTGATTATCGGTGTAAGGATATTCGTTTAAATGTAGTTTTTATGAATCCATATATTGAGTTTCCTAATTTAACCAATCCTACGATTCAAACTCACTTTATAAAAGGACCTATTGAAAGATCAAAAATTCATGAATTGCTTCAAAAAACAGATATTTACGTTGATGCTTCTTTAAATGAGGGATTTGGATTAACTGCTTTAGAGGCTTTAAGTGCAGGATGTGTTCCAATTGTATCTAATTCTTTTGGAATTGAAGAATATATGCAGGATACTAAAAATGGATATATTATTCAGGAAGTAAATAATGTAGAAAAGTACTTTGAGAAAGTAGAGTTATTAATTAAGAAACCGAAACTATTCTGTGAATTGAAAGAAGGGAGAAGAGAAACCTCTAAAAGATTTGACTATGATCAACATATCGAGGAATACATTGAGTATTTTAAAAGTATAAATCATGATATTATTAGTGTTAAGACGTTTACTGAAAAGGAACAAAAGATACTAAATGCTAGAATTTCTTTAAAAAATGGTCATTCTAGGGTAAAGGTATTTGCTTATCGCTTAGATAAAATAATACCAAAAGTAGTGAAAGAAAAATTTAAAAAAGTAATTACCTCTCTTTATAGTATGTATCAACATTAGGAGTTAGAAATGGAAAAGAAAAAGTTTGTTTATTTAATTTTAGGTTTTATTTTATGTAGTTATTTCTTTTTAATCCCAGTTCATATTTTTTGGGATAGTGCTCACTATATGACTTATGTTTCTATTTTTGAAGGAGTTCTGCCATGGAATAGTTGGGATATTGTAAGAGGACTTGTCTTTCCATTATTAATTTATATTAGTAATCTTTTATTTGGGAAAACCGTACAGGGGCTTCTACTATTAACATTTCTGTTTTACTTAGGAATGTTATTTACAGTTAAATTGATCATAGATCAAGTATTTAGTAAAAATGAGAAAAAGGAAAAGAATATTGTTTCTATTATTATTTTTTCTATCATTATATTAGACCCAATTATTTATGGATATTATCATGCTTTATTAACGGAGTTTGTAGCGATGACCATTTCTTTAGTTATGTGTTATTTATCTTGGAAATGGATTCATTTAGATTTTTTCAAGGATAGGAAAAGGTATGTGATTTATAGTTTTATTTTCTTTCTTGGAACAATTTTTTCATGGCATTTGAAACAGCCATATGTTTCAATTACGATTTTTCCAGTACTAATTGCTAGTATTATTTCCATACTTCGCTCTTGGAATTTGAGAAATGTTCTTCCAAGACTGACTACTGTATTTTCTTGTATTTTAGGTTTAGTTCTTAGTATGGTATTGTGGAATAGCTTCCTAAGTAGTAAAGGTATTAATCTAAAAACGAATCGAAATGTAATAGCTTCTTTTGGAAATCAATTATTATTTGGATTAAATAATTATGAGGTACTAAAAGAATTTGAGAAAGATGACATTCAATATTTAAGTAAAGAAGAAGAAAATACTCTTCTACAAAACAAAGAAAAATATCATTTAGTTAATATTAAAAAACCGAACAGAAAGATTCAAGATCAGACATTGATTTCATTAGATAGTTCTAAAAATATTGGAACTGGGACTGCAATTACTTTTATTTTAAAACAGCTTTTTATACACCCCTACTTAACGATGGAATCATATATATCTAACTATTTGGCAATTGCTGATCTTTTTCCAAAGAATACAAAGGACGGTGCTAACTATTGGATTGATAAAGATTTCACACTGGATTATTGTCATGAAAATTGTGAAGTTGCAACAGGGGTCAGGTTAAAAAAGTCTAATGTTTCTCAGATGCCAAAATCTTATTATAAGCTTGTAGATGATTATGAACAGTTTAATAATTCTTCACTACCTTTAAGGGGATTTTTGAAAGTGACTTCGAAGGTTTCACCTAATATATTTAAAATGGTAATTTTATTTCTTCCTGTGTTAATTATTTGTTTAACAGTTTCAATGGTTAAAAATAGAAAAACAAAAAATATAGAGTTTCTTACAATGCTTTCAATATTGTCTTGGTATAGTTTCTTACATTTACTAGTTCATGTTGTAACTGGGGCTAGTATTGATCGTTATGCAGCTCCTGTTTATATTCCAGTTTTAATATCATTTATTTTATATGGATATCATTTGATAAGGATTTGGCGATTAAAAAATTAAAAGGAGTAGTAGTATGAAGAAAGAAAAGAAAATCCTATTAATAATCCCTGCATACAACGAAGAAAAAAATATTAAAAGAGTATATCAAAGTATTATAAATTATAATAAAAAGAATAAAAGTCATTATGATTTAATTGTAATTAATGATGGGTCTACTGATCATACGAAAGAAATATTGGAACAAGAGAAAATTCTACATATTAACTTAATTCACAATTTAGGAATTGGTGGTGCAGTTCAAACTGGATATAAGTATGCCTTGGATTATAATTATGATATTGCTATTCAGTTTGATGGGGATGGGCAACATGATGTTCAATATGTTAAAAATCTAATTCAACCTATTATTGATGGACAAGCTGATTTGGTTATTGGTTCTAGATTTTTAGATAAAAATTCTAGTAAGTTTAAGTCTACTAAAATTCGAAGAGCAGGTATTCGTTGGATTTCCTTTTTGCTTAAAGTTTTTACGGGTAAAAAAGTTACAGATACTACGAGTGGTTTTCGTGCAGCGAATCGTAAGATTATTTCTTGTTTCGCAGCAGATTATCCACTAGATTCTCCTGAACCATCTTCTTTTGTTTCAATCGCGAAGCAGGGATATCGTACGATGGAAGTTCCCGTTTCAATGAATGAAAGGGAAGGTGGAACTTCTTCTATTACTAGTCACTTTTGGAAACCAATTTATTATATGGTAAATGTTAGTCTATCTATTATTATTACTTGTTTGAGAAGTAGGAGGGATCATTAATGGAACTTCGCTTAAGATTAATTTTAGCAACAGTCATTTTTCTGTTTTTATTAGTAATTATTAATTTTATTAGAAAAGATGATATTAGTTTAAAGTATTCTCTCATTTGGTTATTTAGTGGAATTGTTATGATTATTGCGACAATGATTCCTAATTTCCTAGCGGGAATGAGTCATTTTCTAGGATTTGAATTAGTATCTAATATGATATTTATGATTGCGATTATTATTTTGTTAATGATTTGCTTTTCATTTACAATTATTGTATCTAGACAGACGCAAAAGATTAAATTATTAGTTCAGGAACTATCTTTATTAAAATCAAAAGTTGAAGATTTAGAAAAGGAGAAGAAGTAGTATGAAAATTGTACTTACTGTCATATATATTTGTTTCACTATCCTTGGAATTCTTTTAATGAAACTAGGCGGTAATTCATTGTCTTTAACATTTCATCAGGGCATTAATTTTAAGATTGGATTTGTAACTCTCCTTGGTTTCTTATCATATCTTTTCAGTTTTCTTTTATGGCAGAGGCTTGTAGTTAGTTTTGATCTTAGTTATATTGTTCCAATTACTACAGGAATTGTTCAAATTGTAATTTTATTAATTGGCATTTTATTCTTTAAGGAGCAAATTAATATAGTTGGACTACTAGGTGTTTTATTAGTAATTTTAGGTGTAGTCTTAATGACTATTGGTAAGAGGTAATTCATGAAAATTACATTAATTACAGTTTGCTTTAATTCCGAATCTACTATTCGTGATACATTAGAATCAGTATTAAATCAAATATTAAAAAATTATGAGTATTTAATTATTGATGGAAAAAGTAAGGATCAAACTTTAAATATTATCAAAGAATATGAACCTAAATTTAAAGGGAAATTGAAGTGGATTTCAGAAAAAGATCATGGGATTTTTGAGGCGATGAATAAAGGAATTAAGATGGCTACAGGAGATATTATTGGTATTATTAATTCGGATGATGTTTTGGCGAGTCATGAAACTTTAGAAATTATTCATGATACTTTCGTGAAAAAGAAGTGTGATGGAACTTATTCTGATTTAGAGATTCGTGATGAAAAGTTAGAAAAGATAGTTCGAAGGTTTACTGCTAAAAAAGGAAATTATAAACTTGGTTGGTATCCTCCACATCCAACTCTTTATTTAAAAAAAGAAGTGTATCAAAAACATGGATTTTATAATCAAGAATATAGAATTGCCGCAGATTATGATTTTATGTTAAGAGTTATGAAAGATTCTTTGATTCAACTAGTCTACATTCCAAAGACATTAATTTATATGCGTAGCGGTGGTGCTAGTACGGATGGATTTCGTGGATATTATAAGAGCTTTAAGGAGTCCCTTTTGGTTTTAAAGAAGAATCAAATTCATTTTCCTTTTATTGTGAATGGTATTCGAGTATTTAAAATTATTTTACAGGCTTTTTTAAAAAGGTAAATTTCAGGTTGTTCTGATATAGTGATTTTGGCTTTTTTACATAGTAGAAAAATGTAGTAACTAAAAAATAAAGAGGAGATAATATATTAATTATTAAGGAAATTGAAACTTTTATACTTAATGTTTTTTTATTTTTTCTTTAAGTTTATTTGTATTATTTCTCCAATTCTATCTAAAAAGGCTGGTATAATGGTATTATTTATTATATAATATTATTATGGAATGAATGGATTGATGGTTTAGTATGTATGTTTTTATTTTAAGTTCAGTCGTTATGTGCATGCAGGCACATAATGCTTGTCATGATGATAAAAAAATTGCTCAAAATATTTTGAAACGATATTTTAGGTTTGCGATTTCTATTCTTTTTTGTTTTATTATGTCAGAAATCTCTATACGATTATTGACAGGGGAATCTCATTCTTTTATAGAAATGTTAAAGTGTTCATTTATTACGTTTATATGGAAGGGTGATAATACTTTTAACAATGCTTTTTTGGTTTTAAGTATTACTTTTGCTTATATATTTACTAGATTTGTTCAAAAATATATTGATGTTTTGATTCAAAAGCTTATTGATTTTTTTAATATAAATGATAATGTAGTAAAGGAAGGTTGATTAAATGAAAAATATGACTAAAAAAATATTTCATCTCTTCCCTATAAAATTTCAAAATAGGGTAAGGGAATTTTATAAAAGGAAAATAAAAAAGGAAACACCAATTGCAAAAAGTTCCATGGGTGTAGAATATCCTATGGAACGTAAAGATTATATTTTGCCAAAAAAGAAAAACGCGGTTACGATAAATTGGATAGCGCCTCAACCGATTATTGGTTCAGGAGGGCATCGTAATATTTACCGAATTGTTCACTATTTGTCAAGTCAAGGATATAATGTCACTATGTATATTGATCCTCAAGATCCCAACAATCCTGAATATGTTAAGTCCGGATATGAGGCTTATCAGAAAATAAAAGATAATTTTTTTGATTTAGGGTGTAGTATTGTTTATGGGGTAGATCATATAGAAAAATGTGATATCTTATTTGCTACACATTATGATAGTGCTTATATAGTTGAAGCAAATAAGAATAAGGCAAAATTATGTTGCTATTTTATTCAAGATTATGAATGCTATTTTAATCCAATGAGTTATCAATATTTGAAAGCTTATAACACCTATAATATGGGTTTATATCCAGTAACTTCAGGTCCTTGGCCATTAAGACTATTGGAAAGGGATTTTGGAGTAAAAGAAGGAATGTATTTTCGTTTCCCAATTGACCGTTCTATTTATTATGTAGATTCAAAGGTCAAGAAGAAACAAAGGATTGTTTTTTTTGCAAAGCCTTATATGCCTAGAAGATGTTACCAATTGGGAGTTGAGGCTTTAGAAATTGTTAAAGAGAAACATCCAGAATGGGAAATTGTATTTTATGGTAGTAATCCTGCAGATTATGCTAATGTTCCATTTGAATTTACAAATTTTGGATTGGTTCCAACCATTTGTGAACTTGGTGATTTATATCGTAGTTCTAGAATTGGAATCGCTTTTTCAACAACTAATCCTTCTTTGGTTCCTTATGAGATGATGTCGTGTGGAGCTGCTGTTGTAGATTTGGATTTTAATGATAGTGTTGTAAGTTATGATTCGGCAAAAAACATATCTTTAGCAAAACCAACGAAAGAGGGAGTTGCTAAGGCTGTTATACAGTTAATTGAAGACGAAAAAAAATTGGAAAAACAAGTTCAAAATGCATTAGTCTTCTGTGAAAAGTTTCCTTCTGAAAAGGAAATGTGTGAAAAGATAGAAAGGAATATATTAAAACAATTAAAAAAAACAAGGAGTAGATAGTATGAAAACAATATGCTTATTTGCAGGCTATGACAAATTAGGAAATATTGAGGATTATGTAAAATATTATATTGAGAAACTTTCTGAATTTTCTGATGTTTATTATTGTGGTGATTTTGACCCTCAAGAAGGTGAGTTGGAGAAGCTTTCCCCTTATACTAAGGACGCAATTGCCTTTCGTCATGAGCGATACGATTATGGCTCTTGGGATGAGTTAGTTAAAAAAATTGGTTGGAATAATATTCAAAAGTATGATCGATTAATTTTAGCGAATGACAGTTGCTATGGACCGCTTTATCCTTTTAATGAAGTTTTTGAGTACATGGAAAAAAGAAATTGTGATTTTTGGGGATTATCTTGTGGCAAGGGATATCATATACATATTCAAAGTTATTTCCTTGTATTTAATAAAAATGTGTTAAAGAGTGATTGTATTCCTTCTTTTCTTTCTACAGCAAAACCTCGCCTTTCTTTAAAGGAAGTTTGTGAATTATATGAGGATCAATTTACTTATTATTTAAAAAAGCATGGATTTACTTATGACAGTTATATTCCTTATGGGGAATTTGAATTACACCCATATTACGAAACATGGAACTGTATTTATAAGAAAAGATTTCCATTACTAAAGGTTAAGGTTTTCGATGGTTGTGTTGGTTTTGATAGTGTAAAATCATGGAAAAAATTTATTCGCGATTATACAGATTATGATGTTAATTTAATTATTGATAATTTACATCATCGTGGATACAGGGACTCTGATATTGATTTGGCAGTAAAGCATTGGAATAAGTATCAGGAGCCTAATAAAATTACTGTTAAAATTAAATCTTTTCCTAAAAAGATTGTAAAGAAGATGGCACTTCCATTTTGGAAGCGTTACATGAATCGTTTTGATTATAGGTTTTTAGAAACCAGGATGATTTTAGAAAATGATATTCAAAGTTTAAAACGTCAAATTCAGGGTATTGAAAGAAGATTAACCCCATCTCTGACAAGTATTTCTAAGGGTGATAGTAGTAATGATATAGTTTCTTTTTTTAAGAAATATGGTCTAGTTTCTCCTCTAGATTTAGATTTGAAAGTAAGTAAAAAAAATATTAATCATATTGATTCTATCAGAGACAATTTTGTGACATGTGAATCTATAATTCACCATGCAGATATTCCAAGTTTTATCCAGTCAATCTTAGAGATACCTATGTATCGCAAACTTGAGCAGATAAGTTTATTATGTTGTGGAAAAATTGAAGAGAGCAGTGCAATAGAATTTTTATTGAGAGGTATCAATGTAACCCTTTTAAACAGTAATATTAAAAAGACTAAGACAATAGAATATGAATTACTGAGAGATTCCTTATATCAAATAGATTTAATGTCAGATTTTTCTTTTTTAAAGGAAAATAGTCCATTCTTTTTTGATTTAATACTAATTAATCAATTAGAGTCGGATGTAAATTCTGGAGAACTTTTAAATCTGCTTTATAATTTTAGAAAAAATATGTTAGATGAAAGTATTTTGATTGTTTCCATTCCACATACGGCTACTATTATGGATGAATTTAATGATATTCTGGATGAGGTAGGTCTTTATTGGAATCAAGAATATCAAGGTGTATTAGAAAAATATTTTTCTAATATGGAAAGTTTTAATTGTTTAGTATTAATGAAAAAGGAAACTATGTGAATGAAAATGCAGTAAGAGAATAAATTTAAAATTATACTACAATTATTAAAAAAGTAAATAAAATTCGTTTTTTTATTTATCTCCTCGGTATGATATAACTGAGGAGTTTTTTTATGATAGAAGAATTATTAGATCATGTAGATGGACATTCTTTGGATTTAGAACAAAGAAAAGTAGTGCTTGATGAATCTGATTCTCTTTTAGTAGTAGCGTCTGCTGGAAGTGGTAAGACATTAACGATTCTAGGAAAGATTCGTTATTTAGTTGAAGTGAAAAAGGTGAAACCAGAAGAAATTTTATGCCTATCTTTTACAAATGATACAGTTTCTAATTTAAAAAATAAATTATGGGAAAACTATCATTATGATGTTCCTATCTATACATTTCATAAATTATCTTTAGAAATTTTAAAGGATGATTCTTTTCATATTACACATTCTGATTATTTAAGTTATACTACTTATGAATTCTTTGAGGGGATAATTTTAGCTTATCCTAAACTTATCCGATATATATTACTTTATTTTCATAAGAATCCCTTTTCTTTAAGGGGTTATGATTCCCTAAAAAGTGAATTTGAATTTCAAAAATTTATTAGAGAACTGGTTTCTATTATGAATAGAATGAAAGCAGAGGGTATTTCTAAGGAACAATTGCTTATGAAAAAGTCCTTTTTTTGGAAAGAAAGATTCTTAAAGAAATTACTTTATGTATTATGCCAGGAATATGAACTGGAACTTAGTTCTCAGAATTTTATTGATTTTGATGATATGATTTTGCTTGCTACTAAAAAGGTAAAATCTATGTCCTCTTTAAATTATCGTTATATTCTAATTGATGAATATCAAGATACTTCTAATACTCGATTTTCCTTTGTACATGCGATTCAAGAGAGGACAGGTGCTAAAATTATGGCTGTTGGGGATGATTTTCAATCAATTTACCGTTTTAGTGGCTGTAACTTAGATTTATTTATTAAATTTTCAGATTATTTTCATGGTGCTAAACTTTTGAAGTTGGAACGAACCTATCGAAATAGTCAGGAATTGATTGATATCGCAGGAGAATTTATCTTGAAGAATAAAAATCAATTAAAAAAAGAGTTGAAATCATTTAAAAGAGAAAATTCTCCAATTCAAATTGTTTGGTATCATAACGAAAAGACTGCATTTATAAATCTAATAGAGGAATTATACCGTGAAGGTAGAAGAAAGATTATGATACTTGGAAGAAATAATAAAGATATTTTTTTTGTTCTTTCTCAAGATTTTATTTATCAAAATGGAACGATTACTTGGATAAAACATCCTGATTTATGCTTATACTATAAAACGATTCATAGATCTAAAGGATTAGAGGAAGAAACTGTAGTTATTATCCATTTGGAAAATATAGAGAATGGACTTCCTAATCTTAGAAAAGAAGCAAGGATAGTTTCCTCTCTTTTTCCAATTTATGATTTTTATCCTTATAGTGAAGAAAGAAGACTCTTTTATGTAGGACTTACTAGGACAAAAAAGGATGTGTATCTTCTTGCTTCTAAAAAAAATCCTTCTATCTTTGTTTTGGAACTTCAAAAAATAATCAGAAAAAAAGAAAAAGCAAGTTTTTCTCTTTTCTAATTTAATTTATCAACTTCTTCTTCTGTTAGCTGTGTTATTTTCATGATTGTTTTTTTGTCTATTTCTATGCCACTTTTTAGTAAGCTCTTTATAGTATCTAGTTTTCCTTGCTCAATTCCTTGCTCAATTCCTTGCTCAATTCCTTGTTCAATTCCTTGTTCAATTCCTTGTTCAATTCCTTGTTCAATTCCTTGCTCAATTCCTTTTTCAAGACCTTCTTTCATCCCTTTTTCGAATCCTTCTTCTTCTGCACGATTTCTTTTAAAATTATCTTCTATCATTTGTGCTTCATATGCATCTACTATCTCTTTTGCTCGAC
>CAJTXV010000038.1 GCA_910584255.1 uncultured Bacilli bacterium | reverse complement strand
ATCCTCTATTTAATAACTATTTATAAACTGTCCAATTTTTGGGGTTCAGTTCAAAATAGCTATTTAAATAATTAGAGGCATTATGAATAAGATAAAGAATTCCTAATAAAATCACTGCTTGGTAAGTACCATTCATATTTCCTAATGTAATTTGATCGATAATCAAAGAACTGAAAACAGGGATCCCTAACGAAGCTAATTCACCTATAATTACAAAAACACTATATATAACTAAAAAAAGAGGTACTTTCCCTAATAAACGAAAATATCTTTTTATAATTCCCTTTTTCATTGATACCACCACTTATTACTAGTATATAAAGGGAGAACTTGTAATTAAAAACTTTTTACATATCAGAAAAGTTTATTTTTTAATCCTGTTTAGAGTCTATGGGCACTCCTATTTCACAATTATCTTCTTGATAATATTCAAAGCAAGGGGGATCCTTAATACTAAAATTTGTGGAAGGTAACCATTCATGATAAACTAGGTGATTCATATTCATAATGTCCTTTTGTTCTCTAGAACCAACTGAAAAGACTGCGTATTTGGAAGCAGGAAGAGTGATTTTTTCTGTACCTCCCATCGGTTCTTTGGAACCTACAAAATAGTAGTAAGTGTTATCTTGATAAAGCCAAATTGCATACATACCGACCTGATTCCATAATTCATAAAACTTTGTTTTCTTTAATTCTTTATATAATTTTCTGATTTTATAGTGAAAATGGTCTGGAGCTTCTGCCTCTATTTTTTTTACCCATAAAGTCATTTCTTTCTGCTTTCTAATTTCATATTCTAATAACTTTCCCTCCATTTTTTCAAAATGTAGTTTTAAGAATTGATTGTATTTTTGGTGATTTCTTCGATATTCACTTGGAGTATTCCCAAATTCTTTTTTTAATGCACGTGTAAAGGGAATTGATGAGCTGTATTGATATTTGATTGCAATATCGATGATTTTTTGGTCTGTATTTTGAATTTCTTCTAGGGCTTTCGATAATCTTCTTTTTCGAATATATTCAGCTATAGAAATTCCCGTTACTAAAGAGAATACTCGTTGCATTAAAAATTCATTCATACCTACAATTTTAGATAGTTTTTGGTAAGAAATTTCTTCTGTTAGGTGATCTTCAATGTAATCAATCATTTCGTTCATTAAATTTATTTCCATTATTCCACTTCCCAAGCTTAACGCCACTTGACTTTTTTCTTATGATACTCCAAGTTATGAATTATATTTTTATGAACTTCATCATTAGCTAAACGATTCATTTCTGGTAGAATTGTCTCTTGAAATATTTTAACAGTTCCATCAATCACTTCTTCGTCTACTGGATGTTCGTCATCTATGCGATATCCCAAAAAGCATTTTCCTTCATAAGCAATTGGCTCTAAGCGAAAACGATATAATTCAGAGAATCTTTCAAAATCATCTTCTAAATCATAGACAGGCGTCAGTAAAGTTATTCCTAAACTATTTAAAAATTTTTCATATTCTTTCATCATAGGTGGCTGTTCAATCGTAAATTGTTGACTTTTTCTAGCGCCTTCTGCGATGATAGAAATTCCCTTATCTAGGGCTATCATTGTAGCATAATGATACATTGCACTACGGCAAGCCAGGCATTGATACTGGGATATTGTAATATTTCCATAAGTTTCTGTGACTTTTGATAATTTCAGATTTTCTATTTTATGAAAACGAGTGATAACTCCAATGATTGGTACAATTCCTAAATAGGTAATTCTTTCAGAACCAAATCTATTTTCTAACTCTTTCGCACCTTTTATGATATTTTCTGTTCCAATGGAACTTCCATTATCAAAATGAATTAAATTGACATGGTATCCACTAGATACTAAGTAACACGCTGATAGCATGGAGTCTAATCCACCAGAGTATAATAACAATACTTCTTTCATATACTCATCCCCTGTTCACTTTATTTTAACGTAAAAAAGATTAAAATTCAATTATTACAACAAAAAAGGGAATTCATATTTATTACCTATTTGAATCCCTTTTTTATTATTTTGTATACCAAGTTTGATAAGTTTTACCTGGGAAGTTGATGACGCTTTCTGCACCTTTAAATCCCGATTTATATTGTTTACTAACAAAATTTACATAGTTATTCCAAGTCTTACACTCTTTATCTACATACAGTCTACATGGCCATAGTTCCAAATGTAAGTGGACTCCTGTTACAAATCCTGTATCTCCCATATACCCTATGATTGTATTTGGTGTTACTTCCATATTTTTGTATATTTTTCCATATCTACTTAGATGGGCATAAATCGCTGTATAATATTTTCCATCTCTTCCTCGATATTCAATATTTACATTATTGGCACCATTCCCATCTCTCCAGATAGAAGTAATTCTTCCATATCCAACGGAATATAATGGGGTATTTCTTCCAAGAGAGCTTCCCATATCGAGTCCTCTATGAAGACTTCCCCAACGATATCCAATAAAACTCGTGATATAGCCTGTCTTTATTGGTCTTGAAAATTGCCCATTGGAAGATGAGACTGCACAGTCTTTTCCAATCACATCGCTCCGGTTTTTACATCCTTGATTCTTATAAAAATCGACTAGATCTCTTTTGGTTTTTACTTCTTGCTCTAATCCTGGAGAAAGTTCACCCAGTTTAGACACTGAATTTGTCAATTTCCCAATTTCTGCATTTAGACTCGTTATCTTATTTTCATATTCTTTTTCTTTATTTGCAAGTTCTACTTTCCGCGCTTCATTCGCTTGAATTAAACTTTCCAATTCTTTCATTATTTTTTCATTATATTCTGTAATTTGTTCTACAATTGAAAGGCGATATACTAAATCTGTGATGGAGTCTCCTCCAAAAACATACTCTAAATAAATATTTTCTCCTTGACTCATTTGATAGTAACTAATAACATCTTGTGTCTGTTTTTTTCTTTCTGCAATACTAAGATTCGATTCTGCAATTTGTTGTTGAAGTTTATTGGTTTCTACTCCCATTTCTTCAATTTCACTTTTTAATTTTTTTATGGTTGCATTATCTGCATTAATTTGATTTTTATTGTTATTGATTGATTGGTTGTTCGCATTTAATTCTTTTTCTGCTTTGGCTAAATCATCTTGAAATTGACCGAATGTAACTCCATCTGCGTATTGATAATCTGTAGCAAAAACAGAAACAGGAATTATCATTACAAAAGTAAATAAAATGGTAAAACTACTTACTATTATCTTCTTCATCATACTTTTAGATACTTCCTTACTGCCCGATAACTACCAATCATTCCTACGATCATACCAATAGCTAATATGATTAATGATACTATGTAGACAAATGGTTCAGGCCTAATTAATTGAATTAAAGGAGAAAATATCTGACCTCCAAAATGTTCATATAAAGCATAATATCCATAAATAATCAAAATGATAGGAATAATGGATCCAAAGAGCCCTAATACCATACCTTCAATCACAAATGGCATTTTAATTGATATATTACTAGCACCTACCACTCTCATAATAGAAATTTCTCTTTTTCTTGAGAATATTGTCAATTTGATGGTATTAATAATTAAGAAAACGGTAACTAAGATTAATAGAGCGACTGCGAGAACAGTTCCCTTTTCTATCATTTTAAATGCAGAAAGGAACTTTCCTACCATCGTCTCCCCATAATTTACAGAATCTACTCCTTCGATTTTTGAAATTAGAGATGCTGTATCACCAATTTTTTCAATATCTGTCACTTTAATTTGGAATGTATCTTTTAATGGATTTTCATCTTCACTCCAATCTTTCATCGTAGCATCTAGTGTCGAAGAGGTTGCTTGCATTTCTTCTCGCAATTGTTTTTTTGATTTATAATCAATTGTTGAAATATTATCCATTTGATCTAGTTTCGCACGAATTACCCCAAGACTTGCTTCATCAACATCCCTTTTTATAAACACAATGACTGTTACATCTTTTTTAATTACTTTCGTAAAGTTATTCACATTTAAAGATGCCATTACACCAATTGCGACAATGATTAAGGTGATACTAATACAAGAAATAGAAGCAAGAGATAAGGAAAAGTTTCGAATGACACTTTTGAAGGCATCTCGAACACTTCTAAAAAACATTCTAAATGGCTTCATCGTCATACTCCCCTTTCTCTACATCTTTTACTAATCTTCCTTCCTTCAGGATAATTACTCTTTTTTTCATTCGATTGACAATTTCCCTATCGTGGGTTGCCATTACAATCGTAGTTCCTAATGTTTGATTAATGGTATCTAGTACTTTCATAATCTCAATACTTTTCTCTGGATCTAAGTTTCCTGTTGGTTCATCGCAAAGTAACATTTTAGGTTCATTGACAATTGCTCTAGCAATCGCAACTCTTTGTTGTTCTCCACCAGATAATTGGTCTGGATACTGTCGCACCTTTCCTTTTAATCCTACGAGTTCTAATGCGCGAAGAACCTTTCTATTAATTTCTTCTTTTGGTGCACCTATTACTTCTAAAGCAAAGGCAACATTTTCATACACTGTGGATTTGGTAAGAAGGCGGTAATCTTGAAATACAATTCCTAGTTTTCTTCTTAATTTATAAACTCTACTATTACGAAGTCTCGCAACATTCAATCCTCCTACAATGATTTCTCCTCTAGTAGGTTTTACTTCTCGATAGAGCATTTTAATTAAAGTTGATTTTCCACACCCAGTACCACCAATTACAAATACAAAATCTCCTCGTTTGATTTTTAAGTTCAGGTCGTAAATTGCTGTAACCCCATTTTTGTATTGCATACTAACATCTCTGATTCTTATTAATTCCATTTTTTACCACCTTTCCTATTTATTCTCACCAAATATTTTATATATAGTATTTTATCATTAATCTCATTATTTTTGTAGTATTTTAGAGGGTTTTGTCGATAACTTTCATAATTACTATACAAAACTTTACGAATAAGAAAAAAATACTACAATGATAAATTAGAAATAAATCATAGAGATATCTATATCAACAGGAGATATTCTCTCAATCTAAAAATTATAGTTTTGGTTTTGTCACTTTTTATTATTTTTTTATACCTTCTTTTTCCCATAAATTTTTAAAAGGATTCATAAGGGAAGCTTATCTTCTAATTATATTATTTCTAAAAGAGGAAGAATGGGACCAAATTTTTTATTTTTTATAAAGACAAATTAAAAGGGAGATTTCCTTCATGGAATTTTTCTCCCTTAGTTTACTAAATTATTTTTAAGCACCACCAGATACTTGATAAGAATCTGTTACGATAAAGAAAGCATCTTTGTCTATTTCTTTAATTCCTTCTTTTAGTTTGTAATATTCTCTATTTGGAATCACAGTCATTAAAACTCTACGTTTCTTTTGCAAGAAGCCTCCTTTTACATCAAAAATTGTAACACCATGATGTAGTTCATTCATAATATAGTCTTTGATTTCTTCTTCATGACTTGTCATAATATGGAGGCATTTATTTTTAGATACTCCTATTAATACACGATCTAATACCAAACTATAGATATATAAGATAATTGCTGCATACATGACCATATTCCATCCAAATGCAGCACCCCCAAAGAAGACAATGATCATATTGGTAGCAAAACTTACTCCTGAAATAGGAGTTTTTCTATATTTCGAAATAATTTCACTGATAATAGAAATTCCCCCATTACTGAATCCTACTTTATAAACTAAACCAGTCGTAATCCCTGATAATACTCCAATGAAGATGGAAATTAAAATTTTATCTGATAAATCGACTGCTATCCAAGATGTAATATCTGCTGTTAGTTCTACAAATACTGGATAAATGACTGTCGACACCACAGCGCCCGATGTTTTTTCAATTCCTAAGAAAATCGCACCAACTACTAATAAGGCCATACTAATAATAAAGATTACAATCGATGGGTTGATATTAAAATAATGATTTAAAATAATAGATACACCAGAACTTCCTCCCGTTACAATTTGAGTAGGTAGTTGTAATAAGTTAAAATAACATGCAGAAATCAATAAAGAAAAAATCAAAATTGCATAGCGTCTTACCAATTTCTTCCTTTTAATTGTATCTAAAATATTCATAGTACTTTCTTTTCCTTTAGCTAAAATTTCCATACTATTCTCCTCCAAACACTTCATAGGCATCCATCACTACAAAGAATGCTTTTTGATCTATTTCATGAATTCCTTCTTTTAATCGGTAATACTCGTCTGTTGGAACTACACAAAGTAGTACCTTTTCTCTTTCCTTACTATATCCACCTTTTGCATCAAAGATAGTTACCCCATGGCTTAGCTCATTTAGTATATAATTTCTAATTTCTTCCTCTTTTTCCGCAATGATATAAAATGCTTTTGAGTTTGAAATTCCAAGTAATACTCTATCCGTTAACATACCAATTAAATATACTACAATGATTGCATACATTAATTTATTGACTCCAAATACTGTAACTCCTAATAAAACAATTAGCCCATCACTCATAAGCATTGCAGTTCCCATGCTGACACCAACATATTTTGAAATAATCTGATTAATAATATCGGTTCCTCCAGTTGTAAATCCTGCTTTAAAGACAAGACCTGCACCTAAGCCATATAATACTCCTCCAAACAAGACAGCTAGGAAGGTTTCAATTTCACCAAGCGGAATCCATTGTCCGATATTCGCAGTAATTTGAACGAAAATTGGAAATAAGAGAGATCCTAACACAGAACCTGTTGTTTGATTGATTCCTAATACGATAAAACTTACAATCAGTAATATCAATGATCCAATATAAATCACAATGGATGGATTCCAGCCAAATACTTCCTTTGTAATGATAGAAATTCCACTGACTCCTCCAAAAACGATATTATTAGGAAGTAGGAATAAGTTAAAAGCAATTGAAATTAACAAAAGTCCTATCAATAGGCTTGCATGACGGCGTATTCGATCTTTTTTATAAATTTTATTGATAATTCCATTAGATGTTTCTAAGCTTTCACTTGAACTTTCCATCTTATTCTCCTTTCAGATAGGCTTCAATAAATGATTCTATCTCTCCATCTAATACTTTATTTACATTGCTGGTTTCAAAGTTTGTTCTATGATCTTTTACCATAGAATAGGGATGCATTACGTAACTACGAATTTGTGAACCAAACTCAATATTTTGATATGTTCCTTTTACTTGATTTAATTCTTTCTCCTTTTTTTCTTGTTCTAAGACATAAAGTTTTGCTTTTAACATTTTCATTGCTTGTTCTTTATTTTGAATTTGACTTCTTTCATTCTGGCAAGTCACTACAATTTTTGTTGGTAAATGTGTAATTCGAACCGCACTATCTGTCGTGTTTACTCCTTGCCCACCACAACCACTGGAGCGATAAACATCAATTTTTAAATCCTTTTCATTAATCTCCACATTTATAGTATTATCAAATTCTGGAATTATATCAATTGATGCGAAAGAAGTATGTCTTTTATTGGCAGAATCAAAGGGTGATAAACGCACCAAACGATGCACTCCTTTTTCACATTTTAAATATCCATAAGCATTGGTTCCAATCACTCGAATGGATGCGCTTTTAATACCTGCTTCTTCTCCATCTAGGTAATCAACTACTTGTGTTTTATACCCTTTTTTTTCACAATACCTTAAGTACATTCTATATAGCATCATCGCCCAATCACAAGCTTCTGTTCCACCAGCACCAGAATGAACTTCTAGGATACAATTATTTTTATCATAGGGGCCATTTAAAAGCAGTAAAACAGATAATTTTTCAAGTTTTTCCTTAATTTCTTTTGTTGTATTCTCGATTTCTCTTTCTAGTTCTTCATCCTTTTCTTCTTGCAATAAAGAAATCATCTCTAAGTGATTCTCATTGGTTCTTTTTAGTTCTTTTAATTCTTCGGTTTCCTTCTTTAGAGAGCTAATCTCTGATAAAATTTCTTCTGCTTGCTCTTTATTATTCCAAAAGTTCACTTGATTCATCTGGGTTTCTTTTTCTTCTAATTGTTTTAATTTTTCTGGGATGTCAAAGTGACCTCCATAAGTCATTAATTTCTTTTTGATTTTCTTCTAGACTTTTTTTCATTTCACTTAGTTCCATTTAATTTCCTCCTAATACTCCCTATTATTTTCTTTTTATCATTATAACATGACTTACTAGAAGACAAAAGAAAAATAGGCAAAATATTCCAGTTCTCCACCTATTTTAATATTCCCCCATTTAGAATGTTTTATCCATATCTACTAACCATTTACCGTTGATTTTTACTAAATAGAAAGTGCCTTTCTCAGTATCGCCTTGTCCTGTAATTCTAATTTTTACTTCTGCCTCATCCCCATCAATCGACGAATCTAAAATTTGATAACTGTCAACAATTCCACATACGTTAGACATAAATGCTTTCTTCTGTTTCGTTGTGAATTCTGAAATATCCTTCTCTTCTGAATACATATTTTTAAACACTTTATTTGTATCACATGCCTTAATTCCATCTAAGAATTGTTTGGATACTGATTCTGGATTATTTTTACCACTTCCTGAACCGTCATTTCCTAGTATAAATAAGACAATTGCAATGATTACTGCGACTATAATGATTGCTTTATTATCTTGGAAAAATGATCCTTTTACCATATTTGTTGTAGGAGCTACTATTTTTTCTTCTTTTGAATTTTCTTCCCCAATTTCTTTTCCACAACTAGCACAAAACTTAGAGTTTTTGCTATTTTTACTTCCACAATACTTACAATACATAAAATACTCCTCTTTTCTTTTTTTCATTTTAACATAATAGTCATCTAACTGTAAATTAATCCATTCCTAAAATTTATAAAAATATATTAAGATAGTTTGTTTATTCTTTCCATCAAAGCATCTAAGTTCTGTTGAGGAATACTTGGATTTCCAAATTCTGCATCCAAAGTAGTACCATGATAATCACTACCACCCGTTTCTAATAGTTGATTTTTCTTGGCGATTTTTTTATATTTTTTTCTATTTTGTCCTAGATAATATACCTCAATTCCATCCACGCCATAAGAAATAATTTCGTTTATCATTTCATCTGTTAAATAAAGTGGGTGTGCTAAGACTGTAATCGCATGATTTCTTTTTAGTAGATTAATTCCATCCTCAGTAGTTAGGCGGTCTATTTCTACACAGGCAGGCGAGTTATCATTTAAGAACTTTTCAAATATCTCATCGAATGTATATCCATATTTTTCAGAAATAGCCCTTGCGATGTGAGCCCGTCCAATTACCCCATGACTGTTCTTTTTTACTTCTTCATAGTCAATTTCTATATCAAAATATTTTTTTAATCTTATTAATATTTCTTGAGTTCTCTTTTCTCTTTTTTCTTTCATTTGAAAT
The DNA here is from genome assembly GCA_910584255.1 of uncultured Bacilli bacterium. Classification (GTDB taxonomy): domain Bacteria; phylum Bacillota_I; class Bacilli_A; order RF39; family UBA660; genus Alloscybalousia. The sequence goes on along the minus strand of CAJTXV010000038.1, from coordinate 3,838 downwards.
AAGTAGGTTCTTAATTCATCGATTTTTGGAAGTGGCTTTTTAAAATATCCCAAAATATGAACAGCTTTTCCATTTAAATATGTAGAGAGTTCAATTCCAAAAATCATTGGATAGTCTGAATTTAGATTCATATATTCATCGATTCCTTGTACTGTATCATGATCTGTTAATGCAAAGGTAGTAATGCTTTTTTCTTTTGCCTCTTTAATTAACTCTAAAACACTCATGCTTCCATCCGAGTTATTAGAATGCACATGTAAATCAATTTTCATCGTATCACCATTTTTATTTTATCATTTTTCTACTGATATGTGAATTCAATCCTTGGTTCAAGTATATAAAAGGCCTATCATAAATACTTTTTTGATAGGCCGTAAAATTATATTTATTTCTAACTTATGAGTAAAGCTTTTTGTTTGGGACTTTCTATTTCAGTCATTCCAAAAAAAGTGTGTATTAAAAATTCTGGCTCACCCATTATAAATTTTCTACTTTTTAAATCAAATAATTTTTTAATTGTAGGAATGGCTCCAGCGGCTTGATTTTGCGTTAAAATGGCAACATATCTATCATTCACTTGACAAAAAGAAATTTCACCAACAATAGGACTTTTTTCATATCTTCCAATTTCAATGGTTTTCCCTTTTGAACAAAATATAATGGTTCGTCTTGTTGAGAATCTTCCTCCTACATCATGAGCCCATAGAGTATACTCCTCTGATTGAGATAAAATAATGGATTGTTCGTTTTTTTCAACTTTCATAATGCTTCGCCTCTTTTAACACCCTTTTTTGCATGCATTCCTATTTTATCTCATTTTAGTCTCTTTTACAAGCATTATTTGTTGCTATTAATCACTTTTAATGTATAATCTGGGTCTTTTAAAATTCTAACTTTAGGAATTGGTCCTATTTGTCCTTTTACTTCCATTGATACAATTTTATTCATAATTTTATCTTGTTCTAATAAATCAATATTGGTGATATCAAAATTTCTAATTCGATATTGACAATCTAGGTTGATTGTAAAGCATGGTAATAATTCTTTATTATTACTTCCTTCTATATAAGGAGTACCCACTTCCAAAACACTAAAGTATTCTTGATAAATATGTGGTAATGATTTTATGAAACTGTCTCTATAAGGATTTTCTTCCTCTGTATCTAATACTAAACTTACAAATTCAAATGGATTACTTGGAAAAACATCTGATTCTGAATTCGAAGGTATCATATAGGCCTTACAAATATTCAGTAAAATTTCATTCATGATTTCAAGCATTTCTTCTTTCGAAAATTTAGTAAATAATAATAATTCAATAATATCTGTATCATCATCTTGACTAATTTTATCTTTTGCTTTTTCTAATTTCATTTTTTGTATATTTTGTAAAAACAACTGATGAAAATAATTAAACGGTATTTCTTCTTCCATATCCATAAATATCACTTCCTAATGGTTACTATTATAAGATTTTTTTGTAAAACACAAGAAAAGATTACTTAAAATTTTCACTTGTAATTTTATCTATTTTATTTAAAACAACTTGATTTCCTATATTCTTCTTTAATTCTTCCATACTGATCCATTTGTATTCTGATAATTCTTGAGAATCAATATGAATCTTAGGTATTTCATCTATGATAAACAAATATCTAAAATCAAAATGTATATGTTCTTTTAAATTTAATCTCTCATTATAGAGAATCAAATGGGTATCAATATCAATAGGTACCATTGCATTCGTAGAAACTTTTACTTCTTTACAAGAGGTAATCCCTGTTTCTTCTTCTACCTCTCTTTTTGCCGATTCTAGAATACTCTTATCGTCTCTATTTATATGACCTCCTGGATATAAAAAGCATTTCATATCTTTATGATAGAGGACCAAAAACAGTTTTTCTTCTTTTGCATATATAAAGCCACTCGCTACAATATGTCCATCAAAGTTATTCCAATCAATAATTTCTTTTGAATCATGGCATTTCAAATATTCTAACAATGAGTTTTGTCTTTCTTTTTCATTCGGAAATACCTTTAAATACTCAGATAATAATTCTAATACTTGATTTTTCATAGTATTTGCACTTCCTAATTAGAAAAAATCGACTCATTAATTCTAATTGTTTTATGATCATAATCTACTATTGCTTCTCTATCGTAAGGTAAAATACATCTTGGAACAGAATGCCCAAAATTTACATTATATAAAACTGGTGTTTCTAAATCAGAAAATACTTTTTGATAAATCATTTTATATTCCTCATAGTATGTTTCATCGATTGGTTTTCCAACTATGATTCCTTTTATATTTTTTAGTATATTTCTTTTTTTGAATTCTAAAAGGATTTTTTCTAAATTTTCTGGTGTCATTCTTTCTTCACTAGTTTCTAAAAATAAGATTTTCTCTTTCCATTCTTCTTCTGTTGGGAGAATTTTATATTTTTCATAGATTCTGGGTGTCTCATTAAATCTTGTCCCCATATATGCTTCATATATGCTTTCAATACAACCACCATATAGTTTGCCAGTTACTAAACCACTTCCATGAATAGTTTCAAATCCATGTTCTTCTTTCTGCGATTCTCTAGGCTTTCCGAGTTCCTCTTCTCCATAACTAGCTCGATCTTTATACCAAACTGGACTTGAAGTAATTTCAAAACTAGGTTCATTTAAAAAGAATTTTTCAAAATATTTTTTCGTAAAGGGAAGCATTTCTTTGTCTAATTCTGCTAAGTCTACAAGTAGGCAAGGTCCATAAAATGTAGATAGACCGATTCGATTTAACATTAAATGATTATTGGTTGTATCTGAAAATCCCGTGAATATTTTAGGATGATTTTTGACTGCCTCTATAAACTCTTCATCTTCCATTAAATAGGGAATTAATTTATAAGTATCGATTCCACCAATCGCACTGATAATCATCTTGATACTATCATCCATAAAAGCTTGTTTCAAGTCAGCTGCCCTTTCTTCAGGATGTGCTTCTAAATAGTCCATATCTTTTAAGGCATTTGGCATAATGACTGGTTCTAATCCAAATTCTTTTAATCTTTTAACTCCAAGATCTAGCTCATGTTTACAAAAGGGCATACCAAGTAGTCCGCGTGACAAACTTACTATCGCTACCTTGTCCCCTTTTTTTAAACTTTGTGGCTTTTTCATATTCATCATCTCCTGTTGTTATTATAGCATACTCATCCGTAATTTTAATAAAAAGGAAAATTATAGTATTCATTATAATTGCATTTTTATGAAGTTACTGAATCTTTTTCTTAAATTGTTTTACTTCTTCCATTGTCTATATTGAGGTTGGAATTTGGATACCTGTATCTATATTATATAATTTTAAATTACAGTTTGTTTTCTTCAAAAGTTCCTCAAATTGTATAACTTCTTTATAATATTTACATACAAATTCTTCTTCAGTCAATTGAAATAAATCATTTCTTGCTTTTTCATACCATGGTTGATAACCGACATTCCTTATTATGTCACCTGTTAGAAAACTTAAATAGTCAAATAATAAATCAAATCTTGGTACTTTAGGAATTGTAATTCCAACAAAGTATTTACTAGGAATTTCATCCCTAATTTGAATTTCTCCGATAAAGCGAGGCCCATCGTCACCATTAATTTTTAAATCTTGAAGTATTTTGGAATCTAATATAATCGCTGGATGGTCCTTTACATAAAAGTTATAAGCAAATCCATGAAAGTCTTCTGAATTGTCTGGGTAATCTTCTAAAACAGAATGAACTCCTTCAATTTCCGGATAAATGTAGCGTTACAATTGATGTGACACCTTTTTTCTACAAAAAAACAATAAGTCGTA
>CAJTXV010000037.1 GCA_910584255.1 uncultured Bacilli bacterium | reverse complement strand
CTACATAAAAAAGACAAATAAGTAATTTCTTTTACCTATTTGTCAACAGTCTGAACTGATTTCTATAAAAATCAGTTAGATACACTCTTTCTAGTTTTTGTAGTTTTTCTTCTAAGTTCAAAGAACAAAACTCCCTTCCCAATGTCTCTATAATATCGACAAAAATAGAAGGAGCGATTTTAGAAAAATTGTAATCATGAAAAGTAGATAGATATGATAAAAACAATCCTTGATTTCTAGCATAGTTCACTGTAAAGTGTTCAACAATTAACTCTCCTTGTTCTTTTTCTGTTAATTGATGTAGAAAATTTTTTGTATCCGATAAAACTTCCATAGTCTTCGATTGCTTCAAATAATTTTGCTGAATAGATGAAAAAATACAATCTATAAATCTTTTATAAATAGTAGATTTATACTCTTGATTGTATTCTAATTTAGACAACTGTATCAACTGATTCAATACTTGATAAACTTGGATTTCTCTACATAATTCTTTTTCTTGTTCAGATAGCTTTTGTTTTTCTAAATCTACATCAGAAGATGAATTGTTATAGATAGAATATAACTCAAAGACAAGTTCTCTCAATTGATTTAAATCTAATCTTTCATGTTTTAAATTCAATAAAATATTAATTTTTGTACAGGAGATTGCATATAACATACTACCTTCATCTGAGCTAAAGGCTTGACGGAAAAGATCAAATAACCAATTATTATAAGTGTTATTAAATTCTTCTACTAGCATAAAGCATTGATGCATTTTTTCATATAACCAAGATTCTTCTTTTGTCATAAAACCATCACCCTTTTAAGTTTTTATATTATAACGCAAATGCTACCAAAAAACAAGAAATTTTAAATTCAAAAAAATATCAATAGATTTTATCTACTGATATTTTTGAAATCATCAACTATTTTGCTCTGCCTTTTGTCTTGTTTTCTTCTTAGACTCCATCAAAGTATTTCTACTCAATAAGAGTATAATAAATGCACATACAGTTGGAAGAACAACAAACATAATAATCGGAAATATTTGATTCATTCCAGCATAGATAAAGCATGGAATCATTAAAAGTTCTACCGCAACTAGAATTAATAAAACAGCAAGCATTCGATCGGTCATATTCATTTTCTTTTTCTTTGCCTTCTTCCTCTTGACATCTGTTTGCTCTATATTTCTTGTACTTCTTCTACCAACCGTTTTTTCTACTTTTTCTTCTTTCATTTCTACTTCATTTTCTTTCATAACTGTCCCCTTATATTAACTTTTTTACTTTTTTCATATATGCTTCATTCCTTTTCATTTTGATGATTAGATATCCACTAAATAAGATACTACCTAAAAAGGCAATTAACATATCTTCCATCGTATCACTTACACCTGTTAATTTGACACACTGTGTATCACCGTTAAATATTTGATCGGAAAAAAACTCAAAAAATTCCCAACAACAAGAAACCGAGAGTCCAAAAAGAAGCATAAAGAAAAAAATAAATCCCATTCGTTCTTTCTTAAAAAGCCCTACTTTTTCTAAAATAATTAAAGCAGCTACACTACTGATGATTCCCGTTAAAAAGTGTGCAAGTAAATCGAACCAACTAATGGTGTGATACAATCCTAAGATACTCCCAAGCACTAAAGAAATCAAAATAAACAAGTAATAAATAAGCTGTGTTCCTTCTTTCATCTGATAATGGAATATCTTATCTAATAGATATGGTACCATAATTATTGGAAGAATGCTAGTAGTTGTTAAGATTTTTGAAATAGGTAATGTAGAACCACGAAAAATCAACTGATAAAACATAATGATTAAAAGGCAAAAAATTAGTACATAATTAATGAATGTAATCTTTTTCTTCAATTTCAGCACCCTCCATTTGACTGACATCTACTTGATTAATAATATCAAATTTCCTTTGAATTTTTTCAGTTGTAATATAAACATTTTCCACATCTTTATTCACTGTTTGAATACTCTTCGCAAGTTTATCCCAACGTTCTTTATATCTAGAAAACTCAATTCCTAATTTATTAAGTTCCTCATGAATAATACTTGTATATTTGTCTCTTTCAATATTTTTAATAATCATCTGAATCACACTTAAAGTGGAAATGAGTGTGGTAGGAGAAGTAATCCAAACATGTTTTTTATAAGCATAATCAATTAAATCATTGTGATACGCATTCATTTCTGCAAAAATAGCTTCTGCAGGCAAGAACATAATGGCTTGATCTGCGGTTACTCCATCGATAATATATTTACTACTAATTGCATCAATGTGTTTCTTTACATCCGCTTTAAATTGTTTTTCATGCATTACACGTTCTGCTTGCGAAATTTTTTTATCTACCATCATTTGATAATTTTCTAAAGGGAATTTCGAATCAATTGCAATCGTTCCTAATGGTTCTGGTGCATATAAAACACAATCTGCAATCGTATGGTTTGGAAGTGTACATTGTAATTCATAAAGCTTATCATTCTTCTCTCCAAAAACATTTACCAAAATATGTTTTAAGTTAACTTCACCAAAAATACCACGACTCTTTTTATCCGTTAAAATACTCTGCAAAGAAACAATATCCGTTGATAACCCTTCAATTTTCTTTTGAGCCTCATCAATTTTACTGAGCCGTTCTAATACATTGGTAAATGTTTTATTTGTTCTCTCAAAATTCTGATCCAGGCGTTCGTTCACACGATTGTTAATCTGTGTTAATTTATCTTCTATTTTTTCTTTTAATCCATCAAATTCTTGATTCATGCTTTTGGTAATACTTACTTCAAAACGTCCAAGTCTTTCAGTCATATCACTATTTTCTTTTTGATTGCTTTGAAATCGGACCAATAAAAAAAGTACAAGACAAAAATTTAAAATCATCATAATTAAAACTGCAAGTTCCATATTATCACCTAACTTTCATTTGTTTTTCAACGATTCTAGAAAGAGCTAAAGAGATTAATAATAATACAGAAATACGGACTAATACTGTAATATCTGTTAAACTCTCCATCAAACTTTTTCCAATATATCCCCAGAAATACACCATCACACTTTTTCCAATAATTAAAGCAAAAAAGAACTTCTTCTTTGCAACTTTAGAAAGTCCTGCTGCAATATTAATTAAAAAAGCAGGAGAAAAAGGGATGGCAATCAATAACACTAAATTAGAAAAAGAAATATTAGAAATCGCTTTCATCATTTTTTCTAAAGCAACAGAATCTTTCTTCTTAATATAATGATACAATTTTTTTTGAAAACAACTACGAAAAAGAAAAAAAGATCCAAGACATCCAATAATAGTAGAAACAAGTGATATGACATATCCAAAGACATTCCCAAAAGCAATAATATTTAAAGCAATAAAAACTGATAATGGTAATACTGGAAAAATAGATTCTAACAAAATTAAAATCACTCCAGAAATAGGTCCAAGAGTTTCTAAATAAGTTGTAATATTTGTAACGAATTGTTCAATGACTTCCTGCATATTTTCTTTTCACCTAATATTAGTATAATACAATTTTTGCTTTTTCAGATGAGTTTTTTTAAATTTCTTAAATATTAGACAAATTTCCCTTACTTTTTATTTTTTTATAAAAATAACGAATCAATAAAAATAATAAAAACAAATAAATGGGAAGTTCTAATTTTGATGTATAGTCTTTTAGGACCGTCCAATTATTTCCTAAATGATATCCAACATAAACAAAAGCATAGGTCCAAGGAATACTTCCTAGCATCGTATAAAAAACAAATTTAGAAAATGATAATCTTGTCACACCAATCGGAATGGAAATAAAAGTTCTAATAATTGGAAAATTTCTTCCAAGAAAGGCTGCGAACATTCCATACTTTGAAAACCAAGAATCTGCTCGATCTAAATCTTCTTGTTTCATAAAAAAGTACTTCCCATATTTTTCAATAAAGGGTCTTCCTCCAAAATATCCCATCAAATATAAAAAAATAGCACAGAAAACACTTCCAAATAGACCTGTTAAAAAAGCCCCAAAGAAAGAAAATATTCCTTGGGACGCTAAAATCCCTGCAGTGGCTAAAATTAACTCACTAGGAATAATAATGATAATTGCTTCTAGAATCATTGCGAAAAACATTCCAAAATAACCATAGGTTCCAAGTAATTGAGCAAAAAAAGTGGACATATCATCACCATTATAGTGTATGTCATTTTCATTTTAAATAGACTCTTCTTCTATATTCTTTTGACAATTACTACAAAAACCATCGGATAAAAGATTCCCACACCTACTACAGTATGTTTTAGTTAAAAAAGGTCTCTCCATCTTTGAAAGTTTCCTGATTTGAACAATAGATATCGTATAAAGAAAAATAACAAATAGAAAAAATAAAACGAGAAAAATTGGTTCCTGAGAAAGAAGTAAAAAGTCAAAGAGTCCATGAAGCATAGTCGGAATCAAAAGACTGAGAAGTAAAAACAAACGATGTTTTCCACTCTTTCCCTCTAATTTAGAAAGTTTCGTAAATGATAAGTAATATCCCATAAAAACCGCAAAAAAAGCATGTGCAGGAACAGTCAAGACACCACGAATCAAAACAGCTTTTAAACCACCTACTAGACTATAAATTATATTTTCAATTGTCGCAAAGCCTAAAGAAACAAAAACAGCATACACAATTCCATCAAATAAATAATTATAGTTTTTATTTTTATGTAATAATAAATAAACAGAAAGCCATTTACAGCCCTCTTCTACGAAAGAAATACCAATCATGACATAAAAGAATAGTCCTAGTAATGTATGAATACTAGTTACATCGATTTTAATAATTCCAAGTACATAACTTAGAAAAATAGTAAGAACAGCAGAAACAATTCCTAATGCAAAAGCCTTTATTAATTCTAAAATAGGTTCTTTTTCTACTTTATCAGAACGGTAAATTAAATATCCAATAATAATGCTTGGAAGAATTGCTAGGTATAATAAAAACTTCATAGAATCACCAAAGTCATCATATCATAGAATCTGATACTAAAATAAATTTACATATTTATATTTACATTTATAGACAAAAAAGAAACTAACTTTCAGTTTCTTCTTTTCCATGTACTTGCTCAATTAACTTTTCAATATGATTTCCATAAGAAATAGAATCGTCATAAATAAATTTTAATTCTGGAGTATGACGAATTTCTACCCTTTGACTAAGTTGTCCTCTAATAAACGATGCTGCACCGTTTAAAGCCTCACATGTACTTTCCTTTTTTGTATCATTCAAGACCGTAAAAAACACTTTACAAAAACTAAGATCTGAAGTAATTTCACATCCAGTTATCGTTACAAACTGAATATCTTCATCCTTAATTTCTGTTTGTAAAATTTGACTGATTTCTTTTTCAAATTGACTATTGAGTCTTTCTATTTTCACATTCATTTGAAACTACCACCTTTCTTATAATAAACTACTTCACTACTTTGACTATATAACCATGTTGTTCCAATAAATCAGCAATACCATCGTCTCCAATAATATGTCCAAGTCCAACTGTACAAAATATATCTTTTCCTTCTTGAAAAGCTTCTTCTAAAGAATCTGCCATAGTTTTATTTCGAACAGTAATTAATTGTTCATTATATTCTTCTTCATATGAATCTACTTCTTCTCCAAGTAATAACTGTTCTAATTCTTTTGAATCTCCCTTTTTATATAGTTCATGTAGTTTTTCCAGTTCTTTTTTAACATCCTCATATTCATTGATACTTTGTTTTAATAAATAGACCTGCATATCATAAGAAAAACTAGATAATAAATTATATTGATATTCTGACGATTCTAGCTCTCTGATTTCTTTTTCATCTTCTTTTGCAAGTTTCAAAAAATATTGATCAATTCCATGGGACTCATCAAGTCCTACATCTACTACCGCAGCATTTTCAATGAGGGTTACCCAAAACATAGGCATATAACTGTTAAACATTGGACTATAAAGACCTGCATTTTTAAGAATTTCTACCCCTTGATCATATGTTTCTGATTCTATGTAGTCCTTTACTGTTTTTCCATCAGGAATAACAAACTTAGTAAGAGATTCAATCTGACTAGATAAATCCTTTGTATATTCAATCAAATCAAATTCTACTGCAATCTCCTGACTATTTTTATAAGCACTCATAACATACTCGGGTAATGGATACATAGATTCATCCGATGCATGAATAGAACCAAAAAGATAGAGTTTATTATTAGTTCCTTCCTTGGTTACTTCTAACAAAAGTGGTGTACTACCAGAGGTAGGTTCTACGATTTTCTTCTCTTTTTCACATCCAACAAGTAAGAATCCAAACACGAGTAACAGCATTAAATATTTTAATCGTTTCATTTTATTTCTCCTCTCATAGTTTTATCATACCATGTTTTAAAGTAAATGTCTTTAGAAAAAAGCATCTGATTACAGTTTCAGATGCATTGATTAAAACAAAAAATAATTGATGATTATGATATCATATTGATAAATTGATTAAGACTAGTTCCTTTATAAACGACATATCTTGGAATGTAATAATTAGAAACGCCTCTAGTTGCTTTTCGATTTCCACCAGCGAAAGCCAAAGGAATCCCTACTTCTCTTAATGCTGCTTCTAAGGTTTGACTCGTTTTATAGAATGGATAACAAAATGCTAGCTTTCCTACTCCTTTACTAAGAGATAGATTTAAATCTGCAACAATTTCTTCTTTCGATAATAATAAAGGTTTAAAACCACAGTTAGAACCTGCACAATAATTATTATGATGAAGTTCATCTCCATGAGAGTATATTTCTAAGTACGATGTTTTCTGGTATTTAGAAATATCCCACCAACCAGTAATCAAAAACAAACTCGCATGCATTTGATATTCTTCTAAGATGGCCGGCAAATGAGTATCAGTTCCCATGGCACCATCATCGATAGTGATTAATACAGATTTCGCTGGAAGAGTAATATCTCCTACTTTCCAATCATAGAACTCCTGCATGGTCAGTGTTTTATACCCATTATTTTTCAAATAATCTAACTGTTTTCTAAAATTTTCTGTAGATATACAAATACTTTCATTACACCCTTCCGTTGCTGCATCATAGAAAAAATGATAATTTAAAACAGCAATACCATCCGAAGATGTACGTGGTACTGGCGTTGGGGTTGGTTTAGGAATTCCTGATAGCATTTCCTCTATCCTATCTTTAGTAGTACTATTAGAAATTAAATATTGATAATGGGTACTTGCTCCTTTCGTTAGTTGCTGATCTCCCTCATGAAAATAAAATGGTTCTAAATTACTTTCCAAAGCAAATCCATATGTTTGAAGTTTCTCATTCCATTTTTCCCTCTGAGCATCTGTACCAATTAAGAAAATACTTTTTTCCCTAAAATCTCCCTTTCCTTCAGTCCAGTAAATAAATTCCTGTTTCGTTAAAAAAGTATATCCTTTCTCTTTCCAAAGGGATAAAACCTCTTCTACCTTTTCTTCTTGAATATCTTCAGAAAACTGGAATACACTTAATTTTTGAAGTAAAGGCTCAGTTTCTTTTTCTTCTAGTTTAAAATGTTCTTTAACTGAATAAAACTCTCCTAAAAAGGAAACATAATAATTTCCATCCTCAATTAAAAACACATCAAACGTAAAAGAACCTGGAAGAGATATTACTTTTTTTCCATCCTTAAATAATTCTGTTTTTACAGTAATTAACTTTTTAGTTGGAATCAAATGTGAAAAAGAATTATCTTCTTCATGAGATATTTTTTCTAAATCTTGATAATCAATACAATAATCTAAATCTTTAATTTTAAAATAAATATCATGAGATGTATGAACCTTTGTTTTTTCTAACGGTAAAAAAACACCCTTCTCTACAAATCCAACTTCCAAATACTCATCTTGTTTCTTTTGATAGATTTTCTTTTTCTTGATAGTCTTTACTCCTTCAGAAAAAGATGCTTGAATCTTAGAAACCATTTCTAATTCTTTCTTCTTTTTTTCTTCTTCTTGAAATTTATGCACTAGAAAGACTCCTAAAACACAAAAAATAATAATCAGTAAAACAACTAGAAAAATAACATTTTTTTTCTTGTTCACGACACTCACCTATCTTTACTATATCATTATATAAACTCCTAAATAAAAACTATGTCGAACTCTTTTCTAGTAAAATGATATTCTTATCCATACTTTCTATTGAGTGGAAAGTGGATAATGAAACATCTTCTGATATATTTCTTGATTTTCGGTTTCGAAAGCTCCTACTATATTTTCAGGTTCCTCTTGATTCACCTGATCAAAAAAGGAAGATTCAAATTCCTCACAGGTCATATCTTTTGGAATCATTTCTAACTCATTCCCCAACAAATAAACACGAGAAAGAACGTTTCTTTGATAATCTCTTTCAAAGAAAAAAATACTATTAAATGGAACTTCACTATCTTTGTTAATTTGCTCAATTAAAGAGGAATATTTACGATAGCGATTCACCAGTTCTTCTATGAACTTCTGAGTAGATGTATCACTTCTACCCCCCCCCCTTTAATCATGGATATAAAATACTGATCTATAATCCGTTGCTCTCTTTCTATAAAATATTCATTCGATAAAACAACTACATTATTTCTTACCTCATAATCCCAGAAATTACCTTGATTTTCAAAGGATTGAACAATTCCCACTTGCCCAATAAAATCGTCAACCTTACTACTAGATGAAAAAACTTCTTGATATGCCTTTAGTACATCCTCCATTTGATAATTAAACGGCAAATAAGTAAGGTTAGAATCTAAAGTTTGTAACACCAATTGATAGTAAAGAGCACCTTCACTTTCCAAAATACGAGATAACTCTTTTTGATATTCTGGATAATGGGTATATATAAATAATGTGTTATTATAAAGAGGAAAATGATCCCCTAAATCCACACGATTAGAGTTAGGAAACTCTTGATTATTAAAAATGAAATAATCTTTCTCATTCTCCATATAACAGTTTTGCATCATTTCACAAAAAGCATATTCTAAATCATTCCCACACTCACAAATGTTATCTTCCATATATAATGTATAATTACTTTTTACAAAATTAGTTTGATGACTTGATTTTTGTATAGTAATTCTACTTAATTGATATTTAAAAACTTCTTGTTCCTCTTCTGTTAAATAAGATGCAAACCGTTTAGCCCTATTTTGAAATTCTTCTTTTTCTAGTTCGGAAAAATTCCTATGAACTGTACCAAATTCAGAACTCTTAAAACAAAGTTCTTCTTCCAAAATTGTTTGTAAATCTAAAGAATTATCTGGTAATTTACTCAGTAACTCTTCATAACTCATTCCAGTATAAGTAAAATCATTCTTGTTATATTTAGAAACAAAAACAAATGCCAAAACCCCTACAGAAAACAATAATGATATAACAATTGAAAATTTCTTTTTTGACCACTTAGGTGATACTTCTATTTTTTCACTTTCCATACCCCGCATTTTTAAAAGCATATCTGAATTCATCAACTTCAGTAACTCTTCTCTAACACCGAAAGGCGAAGCTTGATAACTGACTTTATCATTTTCTTTTAATTCCTTTAATACAAGTTTTAAATCCCCATACTGAATCAGAAGATATCATTCACCTTCGTACTGAATTCTCATAGTTGTATTGTTAGAATCCCTCAGTCACTGGCATTTCTTCTTCTACTTTTCCTTTATCCATTATCTTCACACTTCTTTATACCTCTTGAATCACTGTAATAATCATAGGTCTACATTCTGTTTCTTTATAGAAATATTTTCCTAAAACCTCACGAACTTCATTTTTTATTTTTGTATAATCAACACGATGTTGTTCAAAATTAGTATTATTCTCTATAATTTCTAAGGATCGATTCTTAGCTTCCTCTACCACATCTAAATGTTCCCTCACATAGATGAAGCCCTTTGTTACAATCTCAGGACCTGCTAGAATTTTTTTAGTACCCCGGTCAAGCGTCGCACTAATAATTACAATCCCATTTTCTCCTAACATTTCTCTATCTTTTAAAACAAGTTCTCCAATATCACCACTGCTTTTTCCATCAATTAAGATTTCACCTACTGGAATATGCTCATGATTATCCACTAAATTTCCATTTTCAAATTCTACAACATCCCCATTTTGTTTTAGAAGAATATTCTCCTTTGGGATTCCTAGTTCTTCCGCAATCGTTGCATTCATATATTGATGACGGTATTCACCCTTGACTGGAAAATAATATTTTGGATTCATCAAATTAATCATTAACATTAAGTCTTCTCTCGATGCATGATGCAATAAATGTTTTTTACTAGAAAGACATACTACATTAATATTCGCTCTTGCAATATCATCCATGACAATGGCAAGTCGCTTTTCAATCCCTTCATAACTAGGTTCTGTAATAAAAATAGTATCGGTTTCTCTTAGTTTAATATACTTATCAAATCCTTTAATTACTCTTTCTAAATTAGCAAAAGGTTTTTCCTTTTCATCTGAAATTAAGACAATGACCCCTTTATCATTTAAATTAGATAAATCACCAATTCGATCAGGACGAATGGTTAAGTATTTCATCTCAATCGATTTATGGATTAAATCTTGAAGTCTTTTTCCCATAACGACAATCTTTCTTTTAGTCTTCATTACTTCATTAAAAATTTCTTGAACACGATAAATATGTGATGGAAGAATCGTTGCGATAATTCGATTTTCATTATGATTAAATACTTCTCGAATCACACCACTAATTCTATTATTGGGAGAAGTATGCCCACCTTTTTCAGCATAAAAAGACTCAGATAATAAACATAGAACTCCTTGTTTTCCAACGTATGCTAATTTTCCGATATCAGTTTTATAGTGTCCCATCATTGTAGAATCAAAAACAAAGTCTCCTGTATAACAAATAGCCCCATCCTTTGTATACAATACATAGCATACAGCATCTGGAATAGAGTGTGTTACACTAATAGGAAAGATAGACAAATCATGTCCAAACTCTAGCTTAGAATGTGGCCGAATTTCTTTTAGATTCGCTTTTTCAATACCTACATCCATCAAATCCCTTTTGATAATTTCCATTGTATACTTTGTCGCATATACAGGAACATTGGGAAGAATCAACAATACATCACTAATTCCTCCCATATTACTTTCATGACCATGCGTAATAAAAATTCCTTCAATCTTCTTCTGATTTTCTTTTAAATAGTCAATATTAGGAACAATATAATCGACTCCTAACATATTACTGTTATCATATTTTAAACCTGAATCAAAGACAAAAATATGTTCATCTACATTAACAATGTACATATTTTTCCCATTTTCATTTAAGCCCCCTAAACTAAATATTTTTATTTTACTCAAAATAAATTTCACTCCTTTCATGATTAAATTGCTTGAATTGTTATTATACTATCAAGCATCTACATAATCTTTCAAAATTTTTAAATCTTTTTTTAATTTCATTTCTTACTACATGGGTGTCCAGTTTGTTAGTATTTAATACTAAGAATAAGGAAAAACTAGTTTTACTTTACATAAAAAACACTTATTGTTATTTTTTGATACAAGGCTACTTTGAATCGCTTTTTCATTATATATCATAAATGAAAATTAATCAATAGTTGCAAGTTTTTCTAAGGCACTTTTTGCAGCCTCTTGTTCCGCTTCTTTCTTACTGTGGGCAGTCCCCACTCCATAAATAATACCATCTACAGAAACCTCTATCGTAAATTGTTTCTGATGGGCAGGACCTTCTTCTTTTACTAAATTATAACTTAAAGTCCCCTGCTCTGTTTGGATATATTCCTGTAAAGAACTTTTATAATCATTAAAAAATACAATTTTAGGGTTTTCTATGTAAGGAACAATGACCTTTAAAATGGTCTTTTTTACAATTTCGTACCCTAAATCTAAATAAATAGCTCCCATAAAAGCTTCAAAGATATCCGCTAAAATTACTTTTTTATATCTTCCACCTTCTAGTTCTTCTCCATGTCCTACTTTAATATAATCACTAAATCCAAGATCTGATGCATACGTAAAACAAGCATTTTCACATACATAACTTGCTCTAGTTTTTGTCATATCTCCTTCTTTTGCATTTAAATTTTGATATAAATAATCACTCATAACTAAATCTAATACAGCATCACCTAGAAACTCTAACCGTTCATAGTCTGCTTTCAAATGATTTTCATGTACATAAGAAGAATGAGAAAAAGCTAACTGATATAGTTTCAAATTCTTTGGTTCAATTTCTAATTTTTTAAATAATTTTTTCATAATTGTTTCCTTCTTTAATAGATTTTTCTATACTCATGGTACTACAAAACGCCCAATTAATCAAGAAAAGTACTAAGAAAAAAGTAGTAGACAGTTCTACTACTTAAATAAAAGATTATGAATTATTTTTCTTTTGATAAACAGGACCACGGATAATTGCATCAACTACTTGATCTTCTTGTACACTTCTCATATTCTCTATATCATGATATAAATTTAATAGGTTTTGATCTGGATTAATTACTAAATGACCTTTTTCTTTCTCATTCCAAACAACTTCAGCAACTGAATCCATAATTTTTTGAACATCAGGATCCACACTATCTTCCTCTTTTACAAATACAAATTTTTCCACCTTATCTAAATTTTTTCCTGATAGTAGTCTTAGAAAAAAGGTACAAAAAATCGCTTTTAAAACCTCATATTTATATCTATCATTGATATCTTTCATTACTTCATCTACTGACTTTTTATCCACATCCGCAGGATTTCTATATAACTTAACATTCTGATTCCCTGCTGGGTTATGATGGAGCATATCCTGAAATACCTCGTTAATTGAACAAACTGCTTCCTGATATATTTCGTTCTTAAGCTGATTGTAATACTTTATACTATGACCTTCAATACCTGATTTAAACTCTTTTATATTTTGTTTAAAATAACTGTCTGGAACTCTCATAGATGAATATTGGAATCTTTTTCCTGAATAAAATTTTCTTCGTTCCCAATCACTCGATCTCTTTAATTGTTGTAAAAAGTGAATGTCTAAATCAAAAAAATCATCGCTAGGCTTTTTCTTTAATTCTGTCAGTAAATTATCTAAAGCATCATCATGGCTTGATAGTGAATTCCATAGAAACTGTTCCCATGAAAACTGGTTGATGAACTCTTGAAATTGAGTACGCAAAGTATTTATTGTATCGTTTTTCCCTTTTAGCTTAGCTAAAATAGAAGTAATAGAGTCTCTTCCCTCATCCTTTGATTCTATGAGACAGTCCCCTAAAATGGAAATATGTTGAACGAGAGCAGTCTCAATCAAACTAGCAGGTGCTTTTTCTATCTCTTTTCTAACTGATCCTACAGTATGATTCAGTAAAATGTTTCGAATTTCTTCACATACACGATTAGATTCTTCTATTCGTTTGACTTCTTGAAAATCTGTATTTTGATTAATTCTACTTTTTAATTCTTCTCTTGTGAAAAGTACTTGTAGAATACTACTTTTCATCAAATTAAATGGTTCTTCAAATGTTTCTTGAAAAGCAAGTAGCAATGATTTAAAATCATTTTCCTCTGCTGCTTTATCAAATGTATGAGAGTTTGCACTCAAGAAGCCAAACAACTCTAAATACTTATCTTTATAATAAACACTACTTTCTGTTGAATTAAAATAAGTATCATTCAAATCATAAAGTGTCTGATTATAAAATTTTAGATTCTTCATTCCATCTTTAACAGCATCCATTAATTCCTCTACTGCATCAAACGATGCCATAATACTCTTTTGTAATGATATAAACTCTTCCTCTGTTAAAGAATCAATCACATTACAAATTTGTAGTCTTCTAACATCACTAATAAATTCTTTTTCATTGTCTGGGGTATCGTGAGCCTAAATCATAGATTCAATCTTAGCTTCAAACATAATATTCACTTCCTTAAATTTGTTTTATTATAACATATTTTCGATAATAAGCAAGTAAAGCCTGTTATTATATGTCATTTCAACAGATGATACTCCATAAAATATCACAGTCCTATGACTTCAAATATTAAATTTACATGAAAACTAAATATTGTAAATATGGAAAAAAAATAGTAGAATAGTGTTAGGTGAACTGTATGAAATACCTACTTGTTGGATGGATTAAAATCTACCAACTCATTCCTGGTCCTTGGCATGACCATTGCAGGTTTCAACCAACATGCTCTAACTATGCAATTGAAGCCATCAAACGGTTTGGTGCCTTTCAAGGATCCATTCTAATGATAAAAAGAATTTGTAAATGTAATCCATGGGGTCCTTATGGATATGATCCCGTACCACAAAAAAAAGAAAAAAGGAGAAAAAAATGAAAAAGTTAACATGCCTCTTTAGTATCCTACTACTTTTATGTATTTTTAGTACAGGATGTTTTAAAAAAGATAATTTAGAAGGAATTGAAATTGTCACTACTGCTTATCCTTATGAATATATCGCAAATTATTTATATGGGGAACACGCCTTAGTCACTTCCATTTACCCAGATGGAACAGATATTAAAACGCACGATTTAAGTAGTAAATGGTTAGATGATTATAGTAAAAAAGAATTATTCATCTATAGTGAAACTGGAAATGATAAAGATTTAGCCTTAGAGTTACTTGAAAGAAACAAAAATCTAATGATTATCGATGCTACTTCTGGAATGGAAACCACCTATGGAGAAGAAGAATTATGGTTAAATCCTTCCAATTTATTAATGATAAGTCAAAATATTAAAAATGGACTAAACGCATATATCAAAAACAACTATTTAAAAAAAGAAATAGAGGATGCTTATAACGAAATAAAAATTGATTTATCTGAGTTAGATGCTGAAATTAAATTGACAGCAAAAAATGCAACGAGAAACACAATTGTTGTGAATAATGATTCTCTATTATTTTTAGAAAAATACGGTTTTGAGGTTATTTCACTAGATAATCAAACAAATACCATTACAGAAAAAACAATTAGTGATGTAAGAGACATGATTCAAAAAGGAGAAGTAAAGCATTTATTTCTTTTAGATAAAACCGATTCCAATGACATTGTAAAACAAATCATTAAAGAAACTGAAGTTGAAACATTTACTTATAAACGTCTAGATAATATGACGGATACAGAAAGAGATAATAACGAAAATTATATCACACTGATGAAAGCGAATATTGATTTATTACGAAGTGAACTATATTAAAAAGTAACCAAATTGATATGAACCCCGTTTCTTGGACAAAAAAGAAATGAGGTTTTTATATGAGCAA
>CAJTXV010000036.1 GCA_910584255.1 uncultured Bacilli bacterium | reverse complement strand
TATCAAATTTATTTGCTTATGAAAAGACTGTTGAACATATTTGTCAACAGTCTGTAGTTTAAAACAAAAAAGTTTACTTTTCTTGTTTTAAACTTATCTATCAATAGAAAAATTTTTGTTAACTTTTTTTAAAAAGTTAGACTTGCTTATGTAATTTTATTCCATTACGAAGTTTTGGAATATTACGAAATAAAGCAAGAACGGATTCTAAGGTGTTAAACCTTAGCCACCATATCTTGTTGTTTACGACAAGATATATAGGGGGTTATGAATTTTGACAAGGACTTAAAGTCCTTACAAAATAAGAAAGGAATGAATAAAAATATGATATTTAAAAAGAAAAAAGAATTTAGAAATTTACAATATGGAAAATGTTATTTAATTAATAAAAAGAAAGATTATTATTTAGTTTATGTAAGTGATTATTTTATGCATTATGTTGTTTGTAATTATATGGATAGTATAGGAACAATGATGAATCAAGAATTTTTTAAAGATTTAAAAAGTGCTAAAAGATATTTTAAAGAAAAATGTAGAGGTAAAAAATGATAGAGAGTGAGATTGGATTATCTTACTCTTTTCATTTGGGTAACGATAAGAATAAAACAAAAAAAGCAAAACAATCAGCAAAAAATAATTCAAGTAATACTACTTCTTTCAGTAATAATGCCATTCAAAATATTAAACAGCTTGGAAAAGTAAATCATCATAATTTACGAAAATATGATAACAATATAGAACTAATAAGAATCATAAAAGGTACTAATGATATTGTTAATGATGTAAAGGATTTATATAAATTAGAATTTGAAAATACAAGAATAGAATACAATAATAAACAAACAAGAGAGGATAGAAAAATCAAAGATTATTTCTATAAAATTAGTGATGATACCAAACACGATCTTGCTTGTGAGATTATTATTGAACTTGGAGATATGCATTTTTGGGAAAATAAATCACAAGAAGAAAAATATAAAATGATTGAAGTATTTACTGAACAAGTACAAGATTTAGAAAATATTGTTCCAGAATTTAAAGTAGCAAATGCCACTATTCATTTTGATGAAGCTAGTCCACACTTACATATTGTAGGAATTGCCATTAAGGAAAATTGTAAAACTGGTATGACTAAACAAGTTGGTAAAACAACAGTATTTACCAAAGAATCATTAAAAGTAATTCAAGATAAAATGCGAGAATGTTGTATCAAATCCTACAACAATGTTTATAGTCTTAATGAAAAATTAAAAGAAAAACAAAAAGGAAGAAATAACGATATATTATCAAAAGATATGGAAGTTTTTAATGAAGCTAAAAATAAATTAAGAGAAAATATTAATGAACTAAAAAATGAAGTAAAAGACTTAGAAAATACTAAAAATGATATATCTAATGAAGTAGATAATTTATCTATTGAAAAAGAATCTATCACCCAAGAACTAGATAAAAAGAAAACATTAAATAGAAAAGTTATTTTGAAAGATAAAGCAACACTACTTAAAGAAAATGAAGAGTTACGAGAACAATTAAGTTTTGAAAGGAATCAGCATTACCTATATGAAAACTGGTATAACGATTTAAAAGATAAAACCGATTATTTGATAAATAATATTAAAAAAGTGATTGATAAAGTTCCAACATTTATTAAAACCATTGTAGATAGATTATTTGGTAGTCAGGGCATGAATTTGAAATTTTTTATCCAACAATACGATGAGGAATATAAAATAAAGCAAGAAAACGAGCGACTGAAAAAACTAAGTATATTTAGAAAAAAACAAAAGGACATTACACCTTTTGAAAATCATATTGATTATCAATATAAGGAAAATAAAAAAGCCAAAGATGATTTTGAAAGATAATCAGTAGTATGAAATTAAAAATTTTGATATAATAAATATGGTAAATAAAATTGTAATTATTGTTTGGAGGTAGAGAGAATGAATAAAAAAGTATTTGCAATTATTGAAATAGGAAGTAATAATACTAAAACTCATATCTATGAAGATGGAAAAGTAATATATGAAAATAATACTACAATAGAGTTTAAGAAAAATTATCAAATTGAAAGTAAAATAAATGAAAGCGATTTGAATAAGCTGTTTATAATAATTCAAAAAGCATTAGAATATACCAGTGATGTTCATATTTATGGTTGCAGTATCTTTAGAAATATCAAAGAAAATGAATTAGATGATATTAATTCAAAACTAAAAAACAAATTTAATGTACAAATAGAAGTAGTATCACAAGATGATGAAGCCAACTATACAGCATTAGGCTGCTATAATAATATAAATTATGATGGCAATATATGTGTATTTATCGGTGGCGGAGGTTCTATTGAACTTATATTTGTTAATAATAAAAAAATTGTTGATAAAAAATATTATAATTTTGGTGTAGTAGATATTACTAAAAAATTTGATAGTTTAAAAGAAGATATTCCTACCTGTACTTTTGATGAAGTATATAATTATGTTAATGAGTTAATAGGAAATATAAATGTACAAGCTGACATTTTAATTTTAGCTGGTGGAGATCATTTATATTGGTACAATAATGCTGGCTATAAATTGTTAGAAAATGCTTTATATAACTGTGAAAATCAAAAATATATGATAACAAGAGAAATAAGTGATAATTATGATCATAATGCTCTTATTACTTCTTTAGATAGAATAAGAGCAAATAGTGATAATCCTCTTTGGTTTGATGGTTCAAGGGCTATGAAAGTTATTACAAATTTAATATCACATAAAATTAACTCAAAGTATATAGTTCCTACTAAAATAAATATGGAAGATGGATTAAAAGATAACATTTTAAAATCTTAAAATTAAGGAATAAAATATTATGATAAAAAGATTAATATTTGATGTTGATGGAACTTTGATAAATAATGTAAATTTTGCTCTTCCAATAGAAAATACCCTAAAGCAAATTGGAATATACTCAGAAAAAAATGTAGATAGATTTTTAAGAGCAATTAATACTTATGAAAGTAAGTTTAATAGTTATAATAGTAATGATTATTTAAGTTATTTTAGTAAATATTTAAATGTAAAATTAAATAATAAATTTATAAATATATTTTTTAAAGAATCACAGTTAAATAGATTAAACAATATGGGAATTGGAGAATTTTTTCTTGAATGCTATGGCGAAGAATTAATTAAACCAAATAAAGATATTTATCTTAAAGCTTGTGGGAAAAATAAACCCAGCGAATGTGTAATGATTGGTGATAATTTTGATTTAGATATTAAAGTTCCCAAAAAATTAGGTATTCATACTATTTTAGTGGATCTAAAACATAATTCAATTGATAATATGGGAATCGTAGTTATAAGTTCTGTTGAAGAGATTAATGCTAATTTAATAAAAAAAATAGAAAACAATTAAAATGATATTGCAATTTGAATTATAAATCGATAAAATATTAGTAGATTTGATATTTATCAATCTACTTTTGTGCGAGAGTTCAAAATAGGCTCTTTTATCGCACCAGATTGATAGAAAACTCGAACTTTTCGAGAATAATAGAAAGCAACTTGTCAAAAATTCGTTTTTATGCTATTATGAATATGTCAAGGAAACTTGCATAAAATAAAAAAGGAACATTCAATATTAGCGTGTTGAGTGTTACCCAATAATTGTGTAGCACCTAATTCAATGCTGAGTTAGGTGCGCTTTTAATTTAGTATTACAAATAGTAATGCTATAAGTAAAAGGATGATAATGATTAAAGAAAAGACTAAAAAATCTTTCTTACTCATATGCATCACCTCCAATCTAAAAGATAGAGGCAGCACCCAACTATTAAATGTTCCTAAAATAATTATAACAAACATTTGTTCTTTATACAATAATTTTATGCTAAATTGTTCCAATTTAGTAAACACACTTGTATAATGACAAATCATTATACTTTCCATGTACTATTTGGCTAAAATTAAGGAGAATATAATATGAAATCAGAAATAAGAAAAAGAAAAATTGAAGATTCTGAAGAATTAGCACATGCTATTGCTGTTGTTTGGAATACAACATATAAAGGAATTGTTGATGAAGATTTTTTAATTGAATTATTTGAAAATGAAAAGCATTCGACAGAGAGACTAAAAAATAGTATAAAAGATCAGCCATTATATTATGTTCTTGTTCTAAAAAATAAAATTATTGGTTGGATCTATTATACATTAGATAGTGATAAATATGAAAAAGCAGCCGAAATTCATTCTCTCTATATTTTAAAAGAATATCAAAGAAATGGGTATGGAAAGTTATTATATAATTTTGCAGTTAAAGAAATATTAAGTAATAGTATTAATAAACTAATAATTGGATGTTTGGAAGGCAATCCATCCAATTATTTTTATAAATATCTTGGTGGAAAATTCATAGGTACTCGTTTGTTTAGAGAAAAATATATAGAAAATATATATTTATTTGAACTATAGAAAAATGCAAAAGTTGTTGTACTTCTCTCTCGGGCACCATTGACGAATCTGTTCGAACTATTCGAACTTTTAGATATAGAATCAATCAGAAATGATTGATTTTTTCGTTTTTAAGAAAAAATCATAGAAAGGTTGGTGTCTATGATTAAAGTAATTAAAAAAGAAATTGATATGGTTTATCATTTGCTTTATAATCTTTTGAATTTAAGTTAATTATTTGGTTATTTATCTTTCCCTCAAAGTGTATTAAAGCTATAGTATTTATAGTTGGTGTCATTATGTCCATGGTAGACACATTCCCCACCAAAGTCCATTAGGTCCTAGTCAAGAAAAAGGAACTGGTATTCATATTACCTACTTTGATGAAGAGAGAATCAAACAAAATGTCATCAATGAAATGCATTTAAAAGCCGATTTTACTATTTTTGGCAACGGGATTAAAGCATTTGATAAAAATGATGAAACTGTTTATGAAGGTTCTTATATTGATTCTTCTACTCTTGACCATATGATTCAAAATTTTAGAGATTCTGGATACATATCCTACGGAGAACAGTTTTCTTTAAAGAAAGATGCTTTAGGAGATCAATGTTTTAAACAAGGAGATAACGTCTATAAATTCTTTACTCCTGAAATTGGAACAGAAACTAAAAATAATAGAGTCTATGGTATGCAGTGTAGTGGTATTTGTTCTTATTATGATGATTTAATTATTGAATTGATTGAAAGGGAAAATCCAACTATCAAAGGGTATTCCTTAAATTTAAAGCCATGTTTTTATCAAAGAAATGTAAATAAACTATCTGCCTTTCATGGCTTATTAGAACAAAATTATGATATTGACATTGCACACACATCCTTTATTTTGTATGAACCAACAGATGAAGTCCTTTTAGAAGCATATGGTGATTTATCTTATTGTTTAGGTCTTGATTTAAAGGAACCTAAGCAGGATGAAGATTCACTAGTTAAAATTCTAAATAAAATTAGTCGATAAGAAGAAATAAGAGTTTTTCTTTTTTTCACTCTTATTATACTCATCTAATAGTTCTTTCTTATGGTGGTTTATGCTATAATAGAAAAAGTTAGAGGTGATTGTTTTGAATCTTTATCATTCACTTAATTTAGTACTTGATTATATTGAGGAACACTTAGATGAAAAAATTGACTATAAAATTCTTGCAGGAATGTTACTAACCAATGAATACACTATGCAGAGACTTTTTAGTTTACTGACGAATATGACGCTTACTGAATATATTAGAAATCGTCGTCTTTCACAGGCTAGTTATGATCTTACTGAAAGACAAGAAAAAATTATCGATGTTGCAGTTAAATATCAATATGAAAATGCTACTTCCTTTTCAAGAGCATTTGAAAAATTCCATGGAATTAAACCGAGTGAATTAAAGAAAAATACTTCTGGATTTAAAGAGTTTCCAAAATTATTCTTTGAGGAAGTAGAACCAGCCTTGAAACCATTTGAATATGATATCATTCGCCTACCTGAACTTACCTTGTATGGAAAAGGAATAAAAACCAACAAGAGAGACATTCAAAAAGATGCTCCAAACTTTTTTAAAGAAATGGAAAAGAAATATTTAAGTACATATGGCCCAGTACAGTTTGGCATGGTTTCCTATGAAGATCGTTTTGAAAGCGATAATTATGAGTATTGGGTTTTATATGAAAAAGAAATTCCTGACTTAAAAAAATATGTAATTCCCACATCTAGATATTTATCTTTTCATATTCCATCGCAAAGTTCTTCTGAAATTCAACAATTGTCCCATGATTTTTATGCACAATTCGTATTGGGGTGTAAATATAAGTTTCGAGAACTTCCAGAGTTAGAACATTATCATGATGGAGTTACCGATTTTTTAGTACCAATTGAAGACTGACAAATTTCGTAAGAAAAAAATCAGTCTTTTTATTTTGGAATCTCGTATAATTTTAACCAGAAAGGGGGAAAAATTATATGAAGAAACGTATGGAGATTTTTTTAGAACAAGGAAATATCTCAAAAGAAAAATGGTATGATTTCTTAATACAAATTAATTGGTATCAAAGGCCACTTCATTCTTGGTATTTAGAAATACACTTTGAAAAAAACAAAATTCGTTATTATGTAGAGACACATTCTTTATTACCTCCAGTTCTTAGTGGATTTCCTGAATTTGTTTTTAGAGAATGTGATTTATCTATGTCTGAAAAAGCAGGATATAGACTTCCTACTTATTTAGGTGTTGGAAAATCATCTCATGAAATTTTTGATTTACTTTCTATCCAAAAGAAAAAAGATTTATATAAAATTAGAATCAAAATCACACCTTTTAATAGAGATCATTTCTATTCTTCTATTTATTTATTCTTTCAGAAAAAAAATCATCGATATAAAAAGAAATTATTACTAACCACGGCTTCCTCTACTCTATCTTCTCCAAGTGATAAGGAGCAAAGATTCTTTTATGAGGAATTACCTAAATATCTAAATATTAAAAAATCAATTCATCTTTTTTCTTCAAAGGAAACCAATCCGATTTTTAAAGTCGAACCATTTCCTTATTCCTCCTCTTTACATTATTTAAATATAGAAAATTTCTCCTTTTATAAGCATTCATTAATTGTCGGTTCTAGTGGAACAGGAAAATCTAAATTTATTAGTTCTTATATTGAGCAAATTCAAAAATATCAAGGAAAGGATTCTGAATATAAGATCATGATTATTGATCCACATGCCTCTTTAGAAAAAGATGTAGGTGGGCTAGAGAATACCGAAGTCATTAACTTTCAAAATGTAGAAAAAGGAATTGATTTATTCCTAAATGAGACAGATGACTTTGTTTCTACAACAGAACTTTTATTATCTTTATTTGGAAATTTATTAGCTAGCCAATATAATTCAAAATTAGAACGAGTTTTAAGATATTCAATTCTTCTTCTTTTATATTACCATCAATTTACTTTCTCTAGTCTTAGACGTCTATTATTAGAATTAGAATTTAGAAATCAATTGTTGCAAGAGTTAGAAGAAGTATTGCCTATACAAGTAGTTGAATTTTTCTTAACCGATTTTACTGAATTAAAGTCTAAGTCTTATAATGAAGCAATTTCTCCTATTATTTCTTTTATTGATGAAATGCAACTAGTTCCTATTTTTCAAAATGAACAACAAGGGAGTAGTCTAGAAAGTCTTTTAAAGGATAACTTTTTAACTATTTTTTCATTAGACAGAACTAAATTAGGAGATAAGATTACTAAAACAATTGCTTCTTTATTGATGCAACAGGTGTTAGGAATTATTCAAAATAAAAAGTTTCATGAACATTTAATTTTAGTCATTGATGAAGTGGCAGTTGTTGAAAATCCAATGATTGAAAGATTACTATCGGAAGCAAGGAAATATGGACTATCCTTAGTACTCGCTGGGCAATACTTTAACCAAATTAGTCCAAGCTTACAAAATGCAATTTTTTCAAACGTGGTCAATTATTTTTCTTTTCGTATTTCAAGATTAGATGCTACTCTACTTTCTGATATGCTAGAAATAGGACTAATGAAAGAAAATACCAAAGAAAAAAAGATTCAGTTTTTAACAGAACTTTCAGACAGAGAGTGTATTGTAAGAATTCAGAATCAGGGGGAACTAATTCCTGCTTTCTTAGGAAAAACGATTGATTTTAAAAAAAAGGAAAAGTCAAAAGATTCATCTAATTTTATTGAACACTTATCTATTTCTAGCTTTTTTAAAGAATTAGATTGTATAAAGACGATGAATCTAAGAATTGTGAGGTAAGTTATATGAATGAACAAAAAGTCCTAGAAATGGCACATCAAGTTTTTAGTTGTGTATTTCGGAAAGAAACTAACCTATCTTTAGATGAAATTAGAGAAAAATTTGCATCTTCTATTAAACTCCCAATCGAAGTAAAGGACTCTACTACAGGAGAAGTCACATGGACCGATGGAATCGCAGATACCTATATTACCCAAAAGAATATGGAAAATATTGACTTTTCCACTGGGTGGATGAAAAAGGAACTGACTTTTCACACTATGGAGGAGTTAATAACTGTTTGGAGAGAAATCAATTATAAAACAACAGAACGACTTTATGATTGTGAGAATTCAATTCAAAGTGATACTCTTTACAATTGTATTTCTTCTTACCGCTCTTTAAATTGTAGAAAATGTAAAAACATTCTATATTCAGAGGGTTGTGGAGAAAGTGAATATTTAATCGCTTGTAAGAACAGTGGAAATTGCAATTACTGTATTAATGTGGATGATTCTGGGACTTGTAGTAATAGCTACTTAGTTACATGTTCTAGCAAAATTAGTAATTCCCTAATCATTCAAGACTGTTTCAATCTACATGAATGTATCTTTTGTAGTCATATTGCCAATAAACGGTATTGTATTTGTAATACACAGTTTGAAAAAGAAGAATACTTTCAGTGGAAAAAATTAATTGTCGAGTGGATTTTAACACACTAAAAAGATATCAAAGAAACTGTTATATTTTAGTCTAACAGTCTATAATATTCTAAGAATTCGTATAAAGTTGGAGAAAGTATTTTTAAATCTATATTTGTATTTTTTACCATCCACAATAGGATATCTAAACAATTATCGGAAGCATCTAGTTTCAATAAAGTAATTTTATCTGGTGGAATATTTATATTACTAAATGTATGCATATTCCAGTAGTCCATCTTTTTACTGGCCATTTTACTTTGTTTCGCATATACACGTTTTAACATTTTTTTGTTAAACCTTTGTGCTTTTACTTCATCAATATCTTTGTATGAGAAATCTACTTCCTCTTTTAAATCTAAAATTAGAAGACAACTATTATCTAATATTTCTTTCATAATTTTAAAAGATTTAATTCTAAATGGTTTACATTTTAGTTCTATCCAAACGATAAAATTAACAATGAATCCTACTACATGATGGATGAGTGGTAGACGCATTATAAAGGTACAAAAACAATAAAAGGGAATATCTGCTTTTTTTCCTGGTAGATCAATTAATCTCTTTGCAATTAGCCATTTTATCCAAGAATCAAAAATAGAAAATAATCCTTTATCTCCAATTGCGAAGAAGATTTTCTCAGTCATTTCTATCCCAACTGCACTATTCCCAATTTTTGGTAGTAATCCATTATTATCTATACTCTCAATATTATCTTTATTTGTATAATGAAAAAAAGAAAAATGAGTATCGATTTCTTGTATATCTTTTACTTTAATATTTTTTACTTCCATAACTTCACCCGATTGATTATAGTATCATTATATTACATTTTATCAATCTATGTCTACATACTTAAAACCAACTTTTATCTTTTCTATATTCCATTAAAAATAGACAGATAGAAAATGACATCTATCTGTCTATTTTTATGGGCACAGTTTGGAGAAAAATGGATGTTCCCTTTTTCTTGGAATATATAGAATCATAAAAACACACTGTATTAAGTGTGTTTTACTATTTCTACTCGAAAGTTCGAGTTTTCTATCAATATGGTGGGCTGTTAGGGATTCGAACCCTAGACCCACTGATTAAGAGTCAGTTGCTCTACCAACTGAGCTAACAGCCCATAAATTGATTACTTGTTTAGTATACCATAAAAAGATAAATATGCAAATACCTTAAAAAAATTTTTTTAATTATTGCCAATTTTTTCTTTTATCTCTTCTAGTTCTTCTATTCTAGAACACTTACTAGAAATAGAACACATTGAATAAATAAATAGTAAAAACATAATTCCAAGACCACAAATAATATATTTCATAAGCATCCCTCTACTTTATTACTCTATTCTAATAATAGTATACTATAAAAGTTGGGGAAACTGTCAATAAAATTATAAAAACTATGTAAAAAGTCTATTAATTTCTAAAAGAGAGTTGACCTTTTTAATTAATTCTTCCTGTTTTAGTAGTTGATTCATATTTAAATTAATCACATTCGAAACATATTTACTTACAAACTCTAAACTTCCCGCAATCAAGTTATTTTGGTAATCAATGATAGCATAAGTATCTATATTATAAGTTTCCTTTGTAGTTTCTTCCTTTACAGTATGGAAAGATTCTACTTTCTGAAATCCTGGCATCGAAGTAATTTCAGGAGAACATAAATAGTAGCAATAATTAGAATCATCATTATATCGAAGCAATTTATTTGAATATAAACTGTTTTCTTTATTGATATAAGCATCAATTTCTTCTTCGACTTCTTTATTATCTGATAACCCATTTAATATTTTTAATAAATTACTTAAATTCTCAGACATGCACTTTAGAAAAAAATTTTTTCCATCAGTGTAAACGGGGAAAACACTAATTGGCCGTTTCTGTATCATCACTCCTGTATTATCATAAATTCCAATTAATTTTTTCATCCATTACCACATCCTTGCTTTCTATACTAACATATCACTCAGATAGAAAACAACAAAAAGACACTATTTGACAGTGCCTTTTTCTCCAAATATAAATCTCCTGTTTTTAGAATTTTTTTGTTCCCTTCATTCCTTTATTTCCGTTCATCTCAGAAAATCCTTGAAGTATATTTGTATCAAAGGAATGTACCTTGTTTGTTCTTTTCTTATAGTCTTTAATTCCAATATTAATCATGTCATCTAGTAATTCAGAATAATCCTTTCCAACTGGACTCCATAAGTAAAATGATAGAGATCCTGGAATATTATTTACTTCATTGATATAAACTTTATTTGTCTTTTTATTAATTAAGAAATCCATACGAACTACACCAGAAGATTTTAGTGATTTGAAAGCTTGAATTGCTATTTCTTCTACCTCTTTCTTTAAAGACTCACTTAAAGGTGCTGGAATGACCCTACTAGCACTTGCCATTCCTTTACTAGCACCTTTATATTTAGAAGCAACTTTTCCCTTTACTTTTCCATTACCAATATACTTATCCGCATAAGTTAAAAAATCATTTTTGGGTGTCACTTCTTCAATGGCACTTACTTGTTGGTTTTCATAATTTCCTAATACACTAATATTAACTTCCATTAAATTATCAATTACTTTTTCTACTACAATTCTACTATCATAAGTGATTGCAGAATCTAGGGCATCGATTAATTCTTCTTGATTATGAGCTACCATAATTCCTACACTACTACCCAATGTACAAGGTTTTACAATCACTGGATATTTCATTTCTTCTATCCGTCCAATGATTTCTATCCTATTTTCTTGATACTCAGTATCATAGAACCAAACATAAGGGGCAATTGGAATTTTTTCCTGGCTAAAGATTTGTTTCATAAAAATTTTATCTTGTCCAACCACGGCTGCATATACATCTACACCTACAAAAGGAATTCCAATCGACTGAAGATATCCTTGTAGTACACCATCTTCTACATTGGTACCATGAACAATGGGAAAAGCCATATCAATCTCAGATACTGTTCTTTTCCAGAACCCTTTCTTATTTTGCAATAAAAAGTGTCCATTCTTTTCATATAATACAATATTTTTACAATATCTTTGAATTAAATCAATATCTTGAAATGTGTCAATATCTCTTAAAGCCTCCCCTGTATACCACTGTCTATCTTTGGTAATGTAGATGGGAACTATTTCATATTTTTCTCCATCCATTTTATTCATTGCTTGGATGGCAGAAATAATACTAACCTCATGTTCTACACTTTCTCCTCCAAAAATAACACCAATTCTAATTTTCATTTTTTTCACTCCTAATCCTTTAAATCTTCATCACTTTCAAAAAGTGCATAGATTTCCTTTTTTGTGTTTATTTCTTGTAATAAAGTATATGCATCACTTACACGATTTACAATATATACCTTTTTTTGATTGAATCCACTTTCCATCAGTCCTTTGAATACTGACTTTGTACTCTTTTCACCTATTAGTATAACATAATCTGCGACTTTTGCCACTTGACTTCCAAAAATATTATTAAATTCATTGTTTTTTTCACCGAGTGTCTGCATACCTGTTGTTACTACGATTTTAGTCCCGGGCATTAAACCAAGGACTTCTAATGCATTACTAGCACCTTGTGGATTTGATTTATGTGTATTATTAATTTGATGCATATACCCATAGTTTTGAATTTCCAAATGATTTTCTAAAGGCCTAAGTTTTAGGAGTGAGTTTTTTATTTTTTCATCACTAATTCCTATTTCTTTCGCTAGTGCCATCGCAGATAAAATATGATAAACATTGTGTTTTCCAAGAAGTCTAGTTTCTACTTTATAACTAACTTTTGGATTTTTAGCGTGGAATATAAAACTAGTTCCCTCTTTCGAATATTTGATATCAGTAGCCATATAGTCTGCTTCTTGATTAATAGAAACCCAAACCTTCTTACATGGATTTTCTATTACATGTTCTACTTGCCTATAATCGTCTTTATTTAAAATAGCAATTCCATTTTCTTCTAAAGATTCCACTAATTCAAATTTTGCATTAATTGCATTTTCCATTGTTTCAAATGATTCTAAATTAATTGTTTCAATATTTGTTAAAATGGCATATTTGGGTTTAGCGAGATTACAAATTGTATTTACTTCTCCGCTTTTATAAGAACCCATTTCTACAATAAAATATTTTTCATTTTGATCTAAGTAATTATTAATCGTTGTCACTAATCCATGGATTGTATTTAAATTTTTCGGAGTCATTTGACATAAGGACTGTTCACTTAGAACTGTATCTACAATTTTCTTTGTACTTGATTTTCCATAACTTCCTGTAATTCCTATCACTTCTAGTTGTTTTATATGACCGATTTTTTCTTTTGCCTTTTCATAATTATAATGATCTATGATTTTTTCTATTGGAGTATTTAAAACCTTACAAATTAAAACTAGAAAATAAAGAAAATAAGTAAATATTCCTTCTATCATTAATGCCAAAGTCCCATTTTCATAGTTTGTTAGGTACAATATTAATGGAATGATATAAAAGATTGAAAGAGTTAGGATGAATCTCCTCATTCTTTTGGAAAGGATTAGTTTTTTACTTGAAATTTCCATTTGCTTTAAACTTAAAATTCTACATTCTTCTAGAAAATAAAAGGCAAAAGAAAGTAAAATCATTGGTATTTCCATTGACTTCGTTAAAAAGTTCGCAAGAATTAAAGAGATGAGTGCTAAAAAGTCTAAAGAAAAAAAGGTTATTTTTTTATTTTCAAATATCCAGTTTACATATTTAGAATCCTCATTATATAGATTTTGTTGTAATTTTCCTAGGACCAGTTCTCCTTTAATTATATCAAAGAGCAATAAAACTAAAAATGAAAGGGCAATTATACTCATAATACTTCTCCTATATAAAATTTTTTAAAATAGATACTACTTGAGGTAAGGCTTCTAAATAGGCATAATGTGTACAACCCTGAAGTTCAATTAAAGCGCCATCTTTTAGTAGTTTCTCTAACTTCCTAGCATCTTCAATTGGGGCTGCCTCATCTAAGGTTCCCCAAATTAAAAGGGTTGGACACTCTATTTTTTTTGCACAATCAGATAAGTCTTGATTTACAACTTTTACTAAAATACCCCTCATTTTGGGAGATGCATTTTTATAATCCGTAGAACCCATATATTGCTTTGCTATTTCACTAAGTTTTCCCATACCTGGAGCCTTTTTTACCAATTTTAAGGTTTTTTCTTTTATGGATTTCTGTTTCCTACGAATGCATGGACTACCAAATAAAACAAGTTTTTCTATAGGATGGTTTGATGCATAGTGAATTGCTACTCTTCCTCCAAAAGAATGGGCAATTAAAATAGGGTTTTTAATTTTTAATTCAGTTAAAAATTTATGCAAAAAATTGCTGTAATCTTCTACTGACCAAATTTCTTCTGGTTCTTCACTTTTTCCAAATCCGGGAAAATCTAGAATCGTAACACGACAATTTGATAGTTTATTACCAAGAGGCTCCATCATGGCAATATTTTGACCCCATCCATGAAGTAGGACTACATCCTTACCTTTTCCATACTGAATATAGTTTAGATTTAAATTTCCTATGTTGTTCATTTCTTATCACCATTTTAATTATATCACTTGTTTTTTTTTATTGACAATCTATTTGACTTATTTTTCATGTAAACTTTTCCCATTTAATATTTCTATTCCTGATTGATAGGCTTCATCTGTTAAAAGTATTTGATGATCTAGTCTTTCTATTTTTCCTAATGTTTCTAATACAAATAAATAGTATTCTATTTTAGGTATTTGTACATGATATCTACCCCTTATATCTTTCTCGGATAAAAAGCTTAAAAATGATAAAAAAGTTTCCTCGGAACGGCTAGGTACAAAGAAAGATTCTCCTTTTTTCTTTAAATAAGATAGAGTCCATTTCCTACTACATTCACTTAATGCATAAGTAAACATCATATTTCCATTTAGAAAATGATGATGAAAATAATCTAACATATTTCCTAAACTCTTTTTACATTCTTGAAACATTTCAATAGAATCCTGGTCCATATATTTTTGACATTCTTCTAATAATTCTTTTTCTTGCCATGATTCTATTTTAAAATAATCTTCTTTTTGTTCTTCTTTCGTTAATAATCCAATTTTTTCATAGACCCCTCTTTTAAATTTTTCTTGTATTTCTTGAAATTTATTTTCCATCATTATCACCATCTTCAAACTATCATATATATTTTAGTGTGGTCAATTTTTATCCATAATATTTGAAGATCTTCAAATTTTTTATATTTTTGTAAAGTCGTGTAAAGAAAATAGGTGATCTATTTTTGAACAAAAAAGAAGAATCACTATAAATGTAATTATTCTAATGAAATATTTGTACTGCTAAACTAAAAGTAGACAATGAGAGGGTGTGTTTTTATGAATGTACATTATAATTTAGACCTTAAA
>CAJTXV010000035.1 GCA_910584255.1 uncultured Bacilli bacterium | reverse complement strand
ACGACTTATTGTTTTTTTTGTAGAAAAAAGGTGTCACATCAATTGTAACGCTACACTTAAAAAATATTACATATTTGAAAAATAATTGACAAATAATAAAAATATTGCATATAATAATAATGACAACGACTTAGAAAAAGAAAAGTAAGACATGAAAATTTTATCAAGCGAGTTAGGTATGGTGGAAGCTAACATAAAAGCCAGTCTGAAGAACACTTTGGAGTTGCTTATTCGAACCATTAGAAGTAGGGTAAGCCGGGAAGTAAACCGTTATCGTATTACTAGATTTTGTTAGAAATCGAAAGGGATCATAAATAAAACAGAAATGTTTATGATAAATTGGGTGGCACCGCGGAAGACTAGTTTCGTCCCATACATGTATCTTCATGTATTTGGGATATGACTAGTCTTTTTAAATGATTAAAGAAAGAAGGAAAAAATATGAGCAAAGTGGTGTTACCCAATCGAAGAAGGGACATATAAAAAAATACTAAAAAGTTATTTACAAAAGGAAGGTGTGAGTGCTCAAGTTAAGTGGGAAAAAATAAAAGAAGCAAGATCTTTTTGTGAATACTTAGAGGAAGAGAAAATTGAGTATCAGTATTGTATTAAGCATCCTGAAGTTTTGGGTTGTGATGAATCTAAACGGTACTATCAAAGATTTCGAGACTATATTGGAGAAAGTTATGGGATTTGTAAACACCTAGTACTACGAGAAAGAAAAGGAGAGAAAAGATACTTTCTGATCGTAACAGATGAAAATAAGTCAGTAGATTTAAAGAAATTAAAAGAACGATTAGATTGTGGGAAACTAGAATTTGCTAGTAAAGAAGAGTTAGAAACCTTTTTAAAAACTTATCCAGGAAATGTTTCTATCTTTCATCTATTATACGAAACAGAACAAAAAGTAAATCTAGTGCTTGACCAAGAGTTATTAGAATATCCTTCCCTTGCATTTCACCCACTTTATAATGGGATGAGTGTATTTTTAGAACCCCAAGAAGTAATCAAATTTTTACAAAAAATGAATCGAACAGTAGAAATGATAGAAATTCCAAGAATATCAGGAAAATGTTTAGTAAAAGAAGCATAGAAAAAAAGATAGTTTCAAGTGACTCAAAAAATGAAAAATAAGATATAATAAAAATAAAGAACGATAAGGAGGTAGAAAAATGACACTAAAAGAACTATATGGGGAAATAGAAAAATATTTAGATCAAACAATAGAAATAAAAGGATGGATCAGAAGACACAGAAAACAAAAAGAGTTTGGATTTATTGACTTTTCGGATGGAACTTGTTTTAAACACATTCAAATTGTATATGACAAGGAGACAAAAGATTTTGATCATATTGATGCTTTAAAACACGGAAGTGCAATTCGTGTTCTTGGAACATTAGTAAAATCAGAAGGAAAAGGGCAGGACTATGAAATTAAAGCACAAGAAGTAACTTTGGAAGGTGATTGTGGTGATGATTACCCATTGCAGCCCAAACAACATTCTCGTGAGTTTTTAAGAGAAATTGGATATTTAAGACCGAGAGCAAATCTATTTCAAGCAGTATTTCGCATTCGTAGTGTTGCCGCAATGGCAATTCATACTTATTTCCAAGAACGAGGATATGTGTATCTACATGCACCATTGATTACAGCAAGTGACTGTGAGGGAGCAGGAGAAATGTTTCAAGTAACAACACTAGATTTAGATCGTGTGGCTTCTTCTGGGAAACTAGATTATAACAAGGATTTCTTCGGAAAACCTGCATCACTTACGGTATCTGGACAATTGCAAGGAGAGACTTTTGCAATGGCGTTTCGAAATATCTATACATTTGGTCCAACATTTCGTGCTGAAAACTCGAATACGAAAACACACGCTAGTGAATTCTGGATGATAGAACCTGAAATGGCTTTCTGTGATTTAAATGGGTTAATGGATATTGAAGAAGATATGTTAAAGTTCATTGTAAAATACGTATTAGAGCATGCCAAAGATGAAATTACTTTCTGTGATCAATTTGTGGAAAAAGGTTTAATTGAAAAACTAGAAAAGCTAGTAAGTAGTAGGTTTACTAGAATTACACATGAGGAAGTAATTAAAATTTTGAAGAAAGCAAAAGTAGATTGGGAATTTACTCCAGAGTATGGAGAAGATATAGCTAAAGAACATGAAAAATACATTACAGAATATTTTAATGGACCTGTATTTATTACAGATTGGCCAAAGGATATTAAAGCATTCTATATGAAGCAGAACTCAGATGGAAAAACAGTTGCAGCAGTTGATCTAGAAGTACCAGGAGCTGGAGAATTAATGGGAGGTTCTCAA
Organism: uncultured Bacilli bacterium; assembly: GCA_910584255.1. Lineage (GTDB taxonomy): Bacteria > Bacillota_I > Bacilli_A > RF39 > UBA660 > Alloscybalousia. The sequence goes on along the minus strand of CAJTXV010000035.1, from coordinate 13,766 downwards.
AGGGAAGAGGATTACGACAGATTAATCAATCGTATGAATGAAATGGGAGTTCCTGTAGAAGGCATGGAATGGTATCTAAATCTAAGACGTTTTGGTGGATGTATCCATAGTGGATTTGGTATGGGATTTGAAAGATTACTAATTTACTTAACAGGAGTAGAAAATATTAGAGATGTAATACCGTATCCTAGAACTCCAGGGAACTGTGAATTTTAAATAAATAAGAATAAGAAAATTCACAACGTATCGAAATATTACAAGAAACGTTGTGAATTTTGCTTATAAAATTTACTTTTCTTTGAAAAAAGACTTGCCAAAGAAGAAAATGTATTATATAATTAAATGGCTTTATGAAATTTGTTGCCTGATTAGCTCAGTTGGTAGAGCACTCGGCTGTTAACCGATAGGTCGTAGGTCCGAGTCCTACATCAGGCGCCATTTTATTTGTGATGCCTGATTAGCTCAGTTGGTAGAGCACTCGGCTGTTAACCGATAGGTCGTAGGTCCGAGTCCTACATCAGGCGCCATCTGGCCAGTTGGTGAAGTGGCTTAACACACCGCCCTTTCACGGCGGCATTCACGGGTCCGAATCCCGTACTGGTCACCATATAGTAAATTACCCTTATTTCAATAAGGGTTTTTATATTTTAAAATACTTTTTAAAAAAGTAATATAAAAAATGTTCAATGATAAAGAAAATAAACTAGAAATATTTTTAATTGCCACACCAAATTTACTTTCTGTTGACAAAGTGTTTTAATTTTATACGAAATATCCTATTTTTTCCATTTATTTTATGATAATATAAATAATAGAATCGGAGGGGATTATATGTATATACTAGAGACAATTTATGACGATTATGATATTACATATCAAACAAACGTCAATGAAAATATAATTCCTATACTAATTTTACTAGGAATATTAGGGGTTTTAATTATTATCTTTTTCATTTCAATGATGAGAATTCATAAAAAAGCAAATCGTTCAGGAATATCTGCTATTATTCCTTTCTATAATTGTGTAGTATTAATGGAAATTATTAATGAAGCAAAATGGAAATTTTTATTGTTAATCATTCCAGGAGTAAATATTATTTATTTTTGGATAGCGATGTATCGTCTAGCGAAATATTTTAGAAAGAGTGAAGGATTTTGCGTTTTAACGGCAATTTTTCCTTTATTCTTGATTCCTCTAATTGCTTTTGGGAATAGTGAATATATAGGAATTAATGAGGAAGCTATGCGTGGAGTTTCTGTCGCAAAAGATATTCCTGTAGAAACGAATAAAAAACCAGATATCTCTAATCCAGATCAACCATTAAAGGAAAGAACAAAAGTAAACATGTCCATTGGTGGGGGTGTCTATCAAAAAGAGTATCGTGATTCCCTACTAGAAGCAAAAAATATTAAAGCAACAGAATCAACAGGTCAACTAGGAGTTGCTGATTTTAGAGTATCACAAGAAGAAAATATAGATACCAATCAAAATACAAATTTAAACGAAGTAAATTTAATGCAAAACGTAGCCTTTGTAGAAGCAAATAATCAAGGAAATATACAAACGGAAGTGGCACCAACACAATCGACATTTTCAATTGAACTTCCCCAAATGGGTTCTTCCCAAGCATCTAGTGAAATGGTATCAACCCCATCTCCAGCAGTGATTCCAAATCAAGTGGCAAATCCTTTGAATGAATCAACAAATGAAGCTACTCCACCTCTGATACCAAACATAGGAATAGTAAATAATACAATTTCTAATCAGTCTCCTATCGAAGTAAGTGCAAGTCCTATTAATAATTTATTAGCTAGTAATACTAAGATAGAAGTACCAGTGCAAACACCTAATTTAGTATCGCCAGTTGCATCATCCATTCCACTTCAAGAACCAAAATCTGACTTGTTAGTAAGTTCTAACACTTTACCAGCTCAAGAGATAGCACAAGCCCCTGCAGAAGAATTTATCAATTGTCCACATTGTGGTGCTAAAATAAGGAGTGGTTCTACAAAATGCTTTATGTGTGGAAATGAATTATAGAAGGCGATTCTTTCTTGACAACTATAAAAGAATGAGGTAATATTGTAGATACGGATGCAAAGTATTGTGTTCCATTTGGAGACATACTCAAGAGGCTGAAGAGGCGCCCCTGCTAAGGGTGTAGAGTGGGTAACTGCTGCGAGGGTTCAAATCCCTCTGTCTCCGCCATAGAATAATAACTCTTAGAATCTAAGAGTTTTTTTCATTTTTTCAATAAATATCCGACAAAAAATATCCAAATTTTCAATTTTTTGTTTGAAATGCTTGTCTTTTTCTAATAATAATTATATACTTATAGTAATAATAGGAGGCTTTTATGGGTAGAAAAAGACAAATAATCATCTCGATTCTAGCACTGTTATCTTTAACCTTAGTGACAACAGGTGTCAGCTATTCTTTGTTAGACTATGATGAAAATGACCGTTCTAGTAAATCGAGATTAACTTATAATTATACTAGTATAGACGAGAAAAATGAACTTTCTATCGTGAATTCTGAACCACTATCAGATGTGGCTGGGAAAAAGTTATCTGGAGATGGGAACTTATTTAAATTCTCAGTAGATGGAACCATTGAGAAAGGAAAAGAGATTCCTTATGAAATTACGGTAGCAAAAGATACAAATTCTACCTTGTCAGGGGATTTTGTAAAACTATATTTAACGGAAGTAGTAGATGGGAAGGAGTACCCAATCAATACGACAGTAAGTCAAGATGGTGTTGTAAAAAAATATAGCGAATTATCAACAAGTTCTGTACTAGATACATGGGAAAATAGAATTATATATCAAGGAATTGCAGATTATGGAAATGATGGAACGTTCCATCGCGATTATTATATTCGGATTTGGATTGATGGTGATGCTAAAATAGAACCTGAGGTTTTGACTGATGGAACACTCGTTTATCCATATCAAAATAAAAAATTTACAATCAAAATTAATGTAAATCAAAAAGAAAATTAATTGACCAGAAAATGGTCATTTTTTTTGTATACTTTTGTATAAAAGATTGACAATCAAGATGCATTCTGAAACAATAAAATTGTCGGAATTTAGCGCGGATAGGGGGGATATAATGGACGCGAACGACAAGAAAAGTCTATGGATATTAGCTTTTCTTCTAGTACTTTTGGTTGGATTTCTCATTATGACACGGGGATGCGATAAAAAAGAATATAAAGATGATGATACACAAGATATTGTAAAACCGACTCCTACACCAGCACCAGTGGAACAAAATGACAAAACAGAAGAGAAAAACGATGAAATTGAAACAACCATTCGTAACATCGTAGCTTCAAATTTTGAAACTGAAAAAGTAGTAGAAGAAGTAAAGGAAGAAACTGTAGATTTATCTAAATATTTTTCAATGATTGCTTCTGATTATCAATTAGAAGTGGGAGATGATTCTTTTGTACTTCCAGAAATTGAAACAGTAGAAGGAATATTCCTAAAAGTTGAATACTTTTTTCAAGACTTATATGAAAATGAATACTCTAAAACTTCTTTATTTGATACAAGTCGAGTAGGAACGTATAAAATTGTTTACACACTTTCATATAGACAACAATCACTTACCAAAGAATTTTTTGTAAGTATTCTAGATACAGAATTACCAATTATCGAAGGAATCGTAGAAAAATATGATACAACTACCGGCGTTATAAGTTACGAACCAGTGAAATCAGGAAGTAAAATCAATCAAGATATAGCGATATCATTTAGAGATAATTATGAGCTTTCCTATGCAGAATATTATAAAGCAAAATATGAAACAATCGAAGGTGTTGATACCATTGAGCAAGAAGGAATGCAAGAAATTATCGAGATTGATTTAGAACAAGGATTGTTACTATCAGAAGAGGGAGAGTACCATATTAGAGTGTATGATACCTCTATGAATGTATCTGAATACATTGTAACTATTGATAAAACAAGTCCAACACTTCAAGTTAGTTATTCGAGAATTGATAAAGATCATACATTAGTCATGATTGATTCAGAGGAAGAAATTCGTTCTTTAGAAGGATGGGAAATTTCAGAAAATGGACAAGGCATTCAAAAAATTTATGAAAATAGTCAATCAGAAGAAATAACAGTACTAGATATTGCTGGGAATCCATCTACGATTACAGTACAAACAACAGATATGGAAGTATCGATTCAAGTGAAACAAAACAATCTAAGTACGATGAGTCAAAACTTAAATACAAATGATGGTGATATTACAGTTAGCTTTCATAGTAATCCATTGATGGAATTAAAATATTCCGTGGATGGTAGTGATTTTACAGTTTATCAAGATGAAGTTCTAAATATAGAAGGACATTATACGTTCCAAGCAGTCTTTGAAGGACAGGTAATGGACAGTTTGGAATTTAACATCTCCAGTATGACAACAAGTAATTAATAAAATAAAAAAAGAAAATCAAAAACAAGTAGTCAAAGTACTTGGGAATGATTGTCAAAGAATCATATCCTTTTCTTCTAAAGATGGTTTTACAAAAATCATCTTTTTCTTTTTTCTACAATATGGTATAATTTCATTAGGATAGAGGGTGTAAAAATGTTAGGTAGAATTGCTTCCATCGAAGGAAATTATGTAAATGTAGACTTAGAAATTGATATATCTTCTCAAGCTAGTTTAGTGGGCATTCATGTAGTATTTGAAGATGATAAAAATAAAATTGTAGGAGAAATTCAAGACGTTAGTCAAAAAGAAATGAAAGTAGCGATTGTTGGAGAACTACTAGGAAATTCATTTTCTTCGGGTTGTTCTAAAAAACCATCGTTTAAATCAAGTATTCGAATTATTAGAATGGATGAGTTATCCTTTATTTTAGGAGAACAACAAATCAAAGATAATAGCCAAGTTTATTTTGGACTTTCAACTGTCTATTCTAATTATCGGGTAAATGTAGATATCAACAAGTTTTTTAGCCATCATTTTGCAATATTAGGAAACACAGGAAGTGGAAAGAGTTTTACTGTCTCTAGACTCATTCAAAACTTATTTGCAGGAAGTAGTTATGTTCCACTAAACTCTAACATTTTTATATTTGATGCCTACGGAGAATATACACATGCCTTTTCTGAATTAGAAAAAAATAATCCAAAGATTCGGTATAAGGTAGTAACAACGGATGTGGAAAATGGAGGAAGAGATTTATTAAAAATTCCTTTATGGCTATTAGATACTGACGACTTTGCCCAGTTATTAAAAGTAGATAATCCAAATCAATTACCAATTATTGAAAAAGCACTGACTCTTGTCAAAGTACTAAATAGCAATAACCCAGATATGCATAAACATAAAAATGACATTCTAGCCCGTGCCATTCTTGATATCCTTTTAAGTGGAAATGAATCTGGTAAGATTAGAGATCAAATTACTGCCATTCTAACCAATTTTCATACAGATGAATTAAACTTAGAAACCAAAATTTCACAGCCTGGCTATATTAGAACTTTAAAACAATGTCTATTTACAGACAAAACAGGAAAAATGCAAGAAATGGAAGCAGTTGTTGATTTAGTTAGTAGATTCGTAGCAGATGGCTTAGACTTATCAAAATATAAGAATCAGAGTACAGTATTTTCTCTTCAAGATTTAGAAAAAGCGATGGATTTTGCACTGATTAGTGAAGGAATTCTAAAGAGTAATCGAATCTTTGATTACGCCAATATTTTAGGGGTACGTCTCCACAGTTTAGCAAATAGTGATGCTGCGAAATATTTTGATTGCAGTGAAATGATTTCAAGAGAAATGTATATCAGAAAGTTAATTACTGCACCAGATGGTCAAAAAGCACAAATTATTAATTTCAATATTAGCCATGTAGATGATCGATTAGCAAAAGCAATTACAAAAATTATTTCAAGAATTTTATTTACATTTTCGATAGAAACAAAGGAAAGAGCAAAAATTCCATTCCATATTATTATTGAGGAAGCACATCGCTATGTACAAAATGATACCGATACGGAAATCTTGGGGTACAATATCTTTGATCGAATTACCAAAGAGGGAAGAAAATATGGCATAATATTAGGATTGATTACGCAAAGACCTTCAGAGTTATCAGAAACTTCCATCTCTCAATGTAGTAATTTTCTGATTCTAAGAACCTTACATCCTAAGGATTTAACATTTATTAAAAATATGGTTCCTAGTGTAAATAGTGCAATTGTTGAACAGTTGAAGTTATTACAAGCAGGAAACTGCATTGCTTTTGGGACAGCATTTAAAGTTCCAATTTCTATGAAATTTGAAAAACCAAACCCAGAACCACTTAGCAATGATGCCAATATAAAAGAATCATGGTATTAAAAATTGTAAAAAACATGAAAATTAACTAGAATATCTTTTTCTTTTCATGGTTTTATGCTACAATAAACACATATATAAGATAAAATGGAGGAGAAAATATGGCACTTGATAAAATTAAAAATTTTTTTGGAGTAACAGAAACAGAGGAAGCTGTCTCTACAGAAGAAGGAGCAGAAGATGTATATTACAAAGTATCGAAAACAGAAGTTCAGGAAGTAACTCCTAGTTCAAATAAAATGATCTTGTTTGAACCAAGAGCCTATTCGGAAAGTTCACAGATTGTAGATTATTTAAAATCAAGAAATACAGTGGTAGTGAACTTAAAAAGAGTAACACCAGATCAAGCTAAAAGGATTATCGACTTTTTAACTGGTAGTTTATATGCGATGAACGGGAATTTACAAAAACTTGGTGGAGGAATTTTCTTGTGTGCTCCTAATAATGTAAATATAGAGGGTAAGATTTCAGAAGACAACAAATCTGCAACGACTAGTAAAGGAAAAACCAAAGAAGAAAAGGAAGAAGAGTTTAACTGGTAATTACAACTTTAGAGGTGGGGGCTATGGAAAAAATTGGAAAAGGACTGTTTGGTTATAAAAAACAAGAAGTCAATCAGTTAATCGAAGAAGCAGTCGTAAAAACGGAAGATTTACTAGAAAAGATTCAAATTCAAGAAAAACAAATTGAATTTTTAGAAAGACAAGTGAGCTATTACCAAAAATCAGAGGCAAACCTAAGGAATTTTTTAGAAAGTTCAGCAGGAAACCCAATGAAAATTAAGGAAACGGCATTAATCGAGAGTGAAAGAATTTTAAAAGAAGCAAGACAAAATGCAGATCGTATTATATCGGATGCGATGGAACAAGCAGAAAAATTAGAAACGAAAAAGTTAAAGATAGAGAAAGATTTACGAAGTCATAAAAATCAACTTAGAACCATTATAGAACAAGAAACAGATATTATGGAACAGATAGAGGATTTGGAAATGGGAAATTAACGTTTCTATATCCTTTTTTAATCGAGAAATGGAGAGATTTCTATGAGAGGTAATAGAAGAAATCACAAGGAATATGGATTTACTTTGGTCGAGTTATTAACAGCAATTGTAATACTTGCTGTTCTTTTAGGTCTTGCCATTCCTGCCTACAGTGTTTATGTACATTCTTCTAAAAATAGAGTTTATAAAACCGCAGAAGACTCTCTAAGAATTGCAGCAAGCGATGCCTTAACCCATTGTATGACTTCGCCAACGGATGAAATGATTACCTTTTGTAGTGTACACGATGCACCAGCCAATCAGTATGAATATGACGTAATGACTGGAAGTGACTTAATTAAATTTAACTACATTGACCCAATCATGGATCCAGAGGATACATCAAGAACTTGTGACATGGACAAGTCCTATGTGTATATATCAAATAAAGCAAATACAGAAGAAGAAAATAACAATGAATTTGTATATAAAGTTTGTTTGATTTGCGGAAACAGGAAAAGTAAAGACTGTAGAGATGATATTATATCTGGAGTTGCTAGTGATTGGGAAACCAGTTGTAAAATTTCCTATGATACTGCTGGAAGTAATAGTTATGATGGAAAATGGACAGATCAGGATTTATATTTAAACTTTTCGTCTAGTGGAAACTATAAGTATGGAATTAATCAATATCGGTATCAAATTGGGGATGGGAATTGGACATCCCTAAAAGCAGCAAATGATAGGGCAAGTGTCTATTTAACACGAACCGTTGCAGATAAAGCCGTGAATGTGGAAACTTATGATGGAACGAATCAAATAACCAAAACAATTTGTAAAAGTAGTGGTGGAACTTCTATCAAAATAGATAAAACAATCATTGGTGGAGTAGAAATTATTGGAAAAGAAGACGATGGAACGGTCGTTAAAAATAATGAATGGTCCAAAACAGAACCAATATTAACAGCTGTTGTAAATCCTAGAACTTGTCCGAGTGAATATCAATATATTTGGTATAAAGATGGTGTAGTTATCCCTGATGCGACACAAAGTACTTATACGGTAAAAGATTGGGGTAGCTATAAAGTAGAAGTGACGAATGGAGTGGGAAAACAACATGTGACCTCTCAAGAATTTGTAGTAAGAATAGATAAGAAAGCACCGACTTGCTCTTTAACTGCCTCTGGAACCTTATCTGGAGAGTGGTATATTGGAGATGTAAACATTGCCTTTAAAGAAATGAATGATTTAGAAGACAATGGAGTGATGGGTAGTGGAATTAAGAAAAGCTCTTTAAGTCATGAAACAATTAAAACAGATACAGAATTAACCACTGTCACAGGAACAGTCATGGATGAAGTAGGAAGAACAGGAACTTGTAGTGTTGCAATTAAGCGTGATGCATCATCGCCAGCAAGTAATCCTAAAAAGTCCCCTTTACCGCTTGGTAACAAGGACTATGATTTTAAAGAGAATGTAGATCCAGGATTTGGACCATCGGGCGGAACGATTGTCTGTAATCCTAAAACGAGTAAAAAAATAGGTACTTATGAAGTAACTTGTACGGCAACTTCTAATGCCAATCAAAAAACGACTACTTTATCTTTTATGGTACAACATAGTTACCCTGCAACAAAGGTAAGTAAGACTTGTACAAAGGAAGTAAATTGTAGAGAAGAAGAATACTGTACAAAAACTGAAAAATGTGATCCATGGCGCTGTGAAGGTTGTACTTTTCCAGGACCTTGTTGTGTTCATTATCCTGGTTCAACTTGTTGCGTTGGTGAAATTATAAAACAAAAAGTATGTGATAAGAAAAAATATGATTGCTCTTATTACGAATGCCCACAGGGTGGAACACTAAATGGTAAGACTTGTAACTACTAGGAGGATATATGAAGTGGAAAAAAGAAATAATTCTGTTAATTTTAGGATTTCTACTAATTATAAGTGGAATCTTATATAGTATAATAATAAACAACCAAGGAACTTCTAAGTTAGAAAAAAAGAATGAAACAGTATTAGTAGAAAATAGTTATCATTGCGAGCTAGATGAAAAGCAATTTGAAGGGAAAGATAAAAAGTTAGTCACTGTCAATGAATCCTATGATTTCAGTTATAAAAATAATGAAATATTATATGCGGGTATTACGACAACATATAAATTTTTAGATTTAGATTCATACAATCATTTTGTATGGTCCGAAGAAAATAGTAGTTCTTCTCCAAATCGTGTTTTAGAAAATGAAGAATCTTTAGAAAAACAATATAAATGGATAATAACAATTCAAAAAAAACAAGAAGAGGATGATATTAAAACTTATATAAAGCAATTAAACAATATGGGATATACATGCAAGGAAAAATAGAAGCTACAGGATTTTACTGTAAATTTTTCTTTACTTTTATGAATCTTTTGATTATTATATAAGAAAATGTTTTCTATACTTGGAGGTAGAATTATGGCATATACGAAAGAATTAAGAGAAAAGGTATTAAGTGATATAAATTCAGGAGTGCCTATCGGAAAAATTAGTAGAACCTATCAGATTTCTGTTCCAACCCTTTATAATTGGAAAAATAAATATTTAGTAGGGAACGACTCTTCCTTAGAAACGGTTAAAGAGAAAGAAAAACAATTAGGGGAAAGTACACCTCAACTGATACATGAAAAAGAAGATAGTTTACAGCATGAAACCAAGGAAGATACTAAAAACATTCTAAATATAGAGGAATGGAAAATAATGCCTATAAAAGATGTATGTAGGGAACTGAAGATGTTAATGAACAAAGGAAATTTGGAAGAAGTCTTAGAAGCTATCGACGCGCTACCTTCACGAGATTATAATATGCTTTTGTCCTTGAAAGTAAAAGCCTTATATTTATTGGGAAAAAGAAATCAAGATATAGAGCAAATCAAAAAAGCATATGAAAACTGCTTAAAGCGTTCAGAAAACTTATCATTTCAGGACTATATGAAAAAAATTAGGAGTGAGTTTCGGGAAGTAGATTGGTCAGAGTATAAACCCGAAGTAGATACGGAAAATACTCTGGATCTTAAAAAATTGAAAATAATGCCGATAAATGTTGCATGCGGGGAACTAAAAACATTAATGAAGAGTGGAAAACTAGAAGAAGTAGTAGAAACGATTAATCAGTTACCTTCTAAAGATAATCCTATGGTTATATCTTTAAAAGTAAAATCCCTATATTTATTAGGAAAAAGAAATCAAGATATAGAACGAATCAAAAAAGCATATGAAAACTGCTTACAGTTTCAAAATAACCAAGTATTTCAGGACTATATGCAAAAAATTGAGAGTGAATTTAAAGAAATTGACTGGTCACATTTTAAAATAAAAGAGGAAGAAGAATTATCTAAATCTTTAACAAGTCCACAACAAGTAAGAATCAGTCCAATAAAGGAAAATTCACAAAAGGAAGTCATAAAAGAACTGATAACGAAAATTTATTGTGACTTTATTACTGCTCCTGAAATTGAAAAAGCATCTATTGATACCTGGTATAAGGATTTACTAATACTTGCCCTTACTCATAAAAGGTCTAGGGAGCATGCGATTGTCTTAGGAAAGAAATTACAAGAAAAATACAAAGAAGATGAACAAAAATTAAAGATAGCCAACAAATTGTTAGAATGTATTAAAAATAAAAAAGGAATTAATTTTGATGTAAATAACTATACTACCTATTTACCAGCTGGTGTTGACTTTTCTTTAGCAGAGGAATTTTTTCGAAAAAAAGCTTTATTGGATCAAAAAGTAAAAGAGGTAAAAACTTGGGCTCAAAACTTACAAGTAGCTACACCAATGGTAGAGAAGGCAAAAATTTCTAGAAAACCTGAAAAAAGAATAATAGGAGTAGAAGGAAAACCAGTGACTGCAAGATATCAACAAGTTTCGTCTTCAACACAAATTTCTTCAAAAACGACAAATAGAGCCCCACAAATTATAAAAAATTTAAAAATTAAAGATTTCTTTGAATCTGAAATGTTTGCAATTGGGAAACTTTTATATGTACAAATGCAAAGTCCTAGAAACGTAAAACGAGGGTGCAGAGCATGGGATACATTAGAAAACTTAAAGGAAAAAAGTGCAACAGATGAATGTGCAATAAGAAGTGCACTTTCTCTGATTGAGAGGCTAGATATAAAAACGAATGATGAAAGAAACGATAAAATCTATCAGGAACTGGAAGAAAGAAGAAACAAAAGAATGAAAGAACATGAAGAAAAAGTAAAAAAAATATAATTTTAATAATTGAAAGTAGAAAAAATATATGTTATAGTAATAACGATAAAACAAGTGAGAAAGACGGAATAATTGGAAATAGAAAGAGAGTTCCTTGCATGCTGAAATAGGAATCTATCTAAAATTATTTAGATCACTTTTGAGTTTGTGCTTTATGGATAAGATAAAGTCGGGTCATTTCCGTTAAAGATAATGAGATAAGTATATACTTATAAATTAAGGTGGTACCACGATTTCCTCGTCCTTAGGATGAGAGTCGTGGTTTATTTTTTGTAAATAGAAAAGGGAGGATTTAAAAATGTTAAAAGAATTATCAAAGGAAAAAACGAGTAAAGTAGAACAAAAACAAATGGAGAATTTTTTAAAAAGCAATATTTTACAAAAATCGATTGACCAAAGAAAAGATTATTTTGTTTTTTATGATGGACCAGCAACAGCCAATCCTATGGCATTGAAAAGATACATAATATAGAAGTGGCTAATTTCCTTTTAAAAACAGGGCAAATAAGGCATAAAAAAGAATCCGAACAAGATGGATATATAATGTTCAAATCACAAGATCTAAGGGTAGTAGCTGCTTTTGAATTTTAAAATATTATAGCCAACGTTCTACGAATTGCAATTTGAAATTTGTTTATTTTAAAATCAAAAAATATAGATTAACTTCTATATTTTTTTTTGGAAAAGAAAGGGTGATGATGTATTAGATTTACAATTGAAAAGACAAAAAATTATACAATTATGAGTAATTACCATTTAAGAGATAAAAATCTATCACTTAAAGCTAAAGGTTTATTATCGTTTATGTTATCGTTACCTGAATCATGGGATTATTCAATTAATGGTCTGGTTGCAATATGTAAAGAGGAAGAAACAGCAATAAAAACAGCATTAAAAGAACTAAAACAAAATAAGTATTTAAAAATAAATAAGTTATATCCAAATGAGACTAAAACAGGAAAAATAGAATATGAATATGTTATTTATGAAGAACCATATTTAAAAGAAAAGGGAAAAGAGCAAGAGGGTGAAAATCTACCCTTTGAAATTCAAAATCTAGAAAATGAAGGACAAATAAATACTAATAAAACAAATACTAAAGAACAAATAGATAAAAAAGATAAAACCATAAATGAATCAACAAAATCTTCTTTTGTTTATGATAATGATTATTGTCAACTAACTAATGATCTAGTTAAAAGAGGTTATATAGATCAAAATGATGTAGAAAAAGTTTATTATGACAATTTATTTAATGAGGTACTAGAAGATAATAATTTTAAAGATATTGTGATTATAAGTCATTATGTTATTTCAAGGGTTATTAATAGAAAATTTTGTGATGAAGATGGAAATAAAATAGAAAATAAGTTTGGTTACTATAAAGAAGCGTTACTAAGTAACATTCTAAAATTTAAAAACAGTGAACTGGTTTGGGATGAAGAACTGGGATGGTTTAGAGATTTGGAGGAAGAAAGAAATGATTATAAAAAAGATGGCTATGATTATGATATAGATCATTAAAATTAATCTTATGTATATATTAGAATGGGTAAAAATATGTTATAATATTAAAAGTAAACAAAGCAAAAAAATAGTAATTTGTTGAGGAGGTAAAGTTATGAAGAAAGATAAAATTTTATTTAATTTAATGTTAATAGTTTTGATGGTAATAGGAGTATTGCAATTCTTTGAGGTGCCTAGAATAGCAAATTATATTTTAGGTCTTGTTGCTATATGCTTTGGTATTATCGGTTATATAATAAAATTTGGAAAAAAGTAATTGTTAAATTCCAATTTATAGAAATGGAGGAAAATATGTTTCCAGAAAAATTAGACAATGCAAATGTTTTATACTATACACCAAAAGATAATTATGGTTATATTTATTATGATAATGGAGAGATTGCAGATCATATAAATTATTTGGCAATTTGTAAATATGCAAATCAAAAAGAAGAATGTTATTTATTTAAGTGTGATGAAAATTATGAAGTGGTTGGAGATAGTCTGTGGAGTAGCATTGAAGAATGTATGAAAGTAGCTAATTCATCGTATGAAGGTAATATAATTTGGATAGATGTAGCTACTCTATAAATTACAAGTATACTTTAAGATGTAAATAATTTAATATTTATATCTTATTTT
>CAJTXV010000034.1 GCA_910584255.1 uncultured Bacilli bacterium | reverse complement strand
TTATTTTTTATACACAAAGGAAATTCTAAAATTTCTATGGACACATTCATTTTATACACTCACCACCTTTGCAAAGAAAAAAGTCCATAATATCAAGTATTACGAACTTTTACTTTAACTTTCGCACAAAGGTGTGCGTAAATTTCAATATGGGGCGAAATATGGGGATCGAACCCATGCATACCGGAGCCACAATCCGGCGTGTTAACCACTTCACCAATTCCGCCATATCAAAAATACATTCTTATTTTACCAACAATTTGCTATTTTGACAATACATTTTATTGATTTCATTAAAAAATATGCATTATGATATAGAATCTAGGCAATATCCCAAACTCATCTAGTCAAATATCATAGATTATTAACAAAGGAGATAGAACATGAATAATAATTTTAGTTATGATTCCTATAGATATCCAAATATGCCTATGCTAAATCAAAATCAAATACTTCCAATTCCTAACAATGACTTAGCAGAACCATATCAAGGGTTCTTACAAGGAAACCTATTTAATAACATCTTTAAAGGGTACAAAAATTATCGTCCTGCGAAAATTGTACCAAATAATGAGCAAGCAGAGCTTTTATTGAACGTCGATCAATTAACTTTTGCAGCCCATGAATTAAATTTATATCTTGACGTATATCCGGATAATCGTCAAATGATTCAACTGTTTAACAAATATCAAGGAATGGCACAAGAGGCTATTCAAAAATATGAAAGCAAATATGGACCACTTACAGTATCGTTCCCATCAGAGGAAAATCAATTTAGTTGGGAAGCATACGCTTGGCCATGGGAGGTAGACTAAGATGTGGAAATACGAAAAAAGATTACAATATCCCGTTTCAATTAAAAGAAAAGATTTGGCTTTTGCGAAACAATTAATTACCCAATATGGTGGGTTTGCTGGAGAACTTGGAGCGGCTTTACGTTATTTAAATCAACGCTATACAATGCCAGACAATCGTGGAAAGGCATTACTAACAGACATCGGTACAGAAGAACTAGCTCATGTCGAAATTTTATCTACAATGTTATATCAACTAATGAAAGATGCAACACCTGAAGAAATGAAAGCAGCAGGACTCGCAAGTCACTATGCAGAACACAGAAATGCCATTTACCCATTAGACGCAAATGGAGTACCATTTACAGTAGCATATTTCGCAACAACAGGAGATCCTATTGCTGACTTAAGTGAAGATATGGCAGCAGAAGAAAAAGCAAGAGCAGTTTATGAAAGCCTAATTGATTTAACAGATGATCCTGATATCATTGGACCATTACTTTGGTTAAGACAAAGAGAAATCGTACACTTTGAGCGTTTCAAAGAACTTTATAACGAGTACAAAAATAATAAAATATCACCAAGATAAAAATAGAATCAAAGCAAAAAGACACTGTAGAAAACTCTACAAATGTCTTTTTTATTGTCCTAATTCCTCTTCACGAATCAAATCTTTAAACTTTTGATCAAAGTTAACCAATTCTTTACGAATCACATCTGGATAAATATTTTTCGAATTCTCAATTGCCTTACGAATATCTTGAATATTTACTTCTGTACGATTTGCAAAGACCGCTTGAGAAAATGCCTGAGATAACAAGGTTAAACAAATATCTGGATACCTAGATCCAATTCCATAAATTCTTTTATATTCCGTTGTAATATCTACAATAAAGGACATGATTTCCGTCTTCATAAATTCAGAATATTTAAGTTTTGCTCCTGTTGTTTTTTCTATTTTAGGTAAAGTCCCCATTAAAATCTTAATTGTGTGTTCTCTGCTTGGTTCCTCCACTTCTACCTTTTGAAAACGTCTAACAAATGCCTTATCGCGAAGTATATAGCGTTCATATTCTTCTGTCGTTGTAGCCCCAATAATCTTAATAGAGCCACGTCCTAGACTCTCTTTAAACATATTAGCAAAGTCCATAGAAGAATCATTCGTTGCACCAATTAACATATGAATTTCATCGATAAATAAGATGACTTTATCTAGTTCTTTCAATTCATCCACTAAAGTTTGTAATCTAGTCTCCCCAGTTGGCAAACTCCCAAGAAGAGAAGGTGTTTTAACACTGACAATTCTAAATCCTTTCAGTGCCTCTGGAACATTATTTCTTTGTAATTGATAGGCGAGTCCTTCAACAATGGAAGTTTTACCAATACCAGGTTTACCAATTAAAATACCTGATTTTTCTGGTGTTAATAAAATCAAAATTAACTGTTTAATTTCTTCAGCACGTCCAATTGCAGGATTTGTAATATAATCTCTAGCACAAAAATCCTCCCCATAGCGTGCAAGAATACTGATTTTTCCCTCTTTATGTGACTGACCTATCAACTCTTCTAATAAAGTAGACTTAACTACCTCTACATTTTCGAAATTTTGATCATAATCAAAATTATCTGCCTTCTCATCATATACATTGGTAGGTTGATCTTCTGCAATATCAGTTTTCTCCACTTTCTCTTGAAAACCAAATTTTACACCTGGATTCTCAAAAGGGTTTAATTTCACTTCTATATTAGATAATCCTGGAACATTTACAATACTTTCAATTAATTCTTGAATAGATTTTGGTTCTTCCTTTGGTACTTCTTCTTTTTTTTCTTCTGAGACTTCTGGCTCCACCTTTAAATCGATAGAATCATTATTAGAAATAATAGAAGGAATCTCTACTGAAGTCGAAGTAGATTCAGACACTGATACAGAAGGAGAAGATTGATTCGCTGGCCAAAGTTCTATTTTAGGCTTACTATCTACTTCCCTAACATAACTCTTTCCACCTGCTTTATATACCATCTGTTGATTCTTTTTACTTTGACGAGGATAAGCATTAGATTCTAAAGCTTCTTTCCGTTTTCTTTCTTCTTCCTCTTCTCTTTGTTTTATAAGCTCCGCTTCTAATTCTTGATTTACTCCTGTTGAAATATTTAAATCTGATGCTTGAAATGTACCAGACATAAAATCTGGAATCCGATTGCTTTCTTTTCTCGAATTTTCTTTAATATTTACACTAGGATCTCCATTTATAATAAATCGATTTTCTTCTACAGGCGTAGAACTCATAAAATTCTGATCATATTCTAATTTTCTCTCAGGAACCTTAATATCTTCAATTTTGGGTTTCGGAATTGATTCCCATAAAAAGTCCTTTTTATCTTCCATTTCACTAACAGGCATCGCAAATTCAGAAGAACTTGTAAAACCATTCAAAGAGTCCTTTAACTCTACTGGTAATTCCTCATTTTTTAATTTTTGAATAAAATCAATAGACTCCTTTTTACTCTCTTCCTGTCCCAAGCCTTGTGGAGTATGGATGGCATTTATAGATGTAGCTTCAGTTTTTTCATATTCAATATCCGTAAAAGGTCCTCTACTCATTCCAAAAAGGTATTCATCGTTAGAATGTTCTTCTGGTTTATAAAAATCAGTAGAGTTATTCGATTTCTCACTTGAAAATATATTAATTGTAGAATCACTCTTAGAGTCACTCTTTGTAGTTCTCCCTGTTTTTTCTTGATTGTTAAAAGAATCAGGAAAGTTATTTGCCGTCAAAGAATTGGCGCCACTAGAATTTAAACCATTACGAACTGCTCTATATGATGAAGAATCATCCGGCTTGAAAGAAGAATTAGAAACTTCTGTCTTTAAAAAATCTAACCCTGTAAGAGAATTTGCTGCACTGCTACTAGAATCAAAACTGGAAACTGAACCAGATTTCTCATGAACCCGAAACGGATCAGTTGAGTCATTTGATTCCTCACTGAAAGAAATATCGCTAGGCAGTTTAAAATCATCCGATTTGAAAGAAACGCTTGTATCAGATAACTGAGAAGAATTTAAATTTCCCATAGATGAATCCAACTGATTATTATGAAAAAATAAATCAGAAGATGGAGAAGTATCTGTTCCTTTTTCTGGTAGAACACTAGATCCTGGAAAAATACTACTCAGCTCATTATTTTTACCAACAGATAAATTTAAAAAGGGATCTGGTGAATCAGTAGTATTCAGTGCATTTTCTGTCGTACTCAAATTATTAAAACTGTTTTTTGTATTAGAATTGGGTTCGGAAAAAAAGTTAAACATATGATTGGAAGGCTCTACATCATTTTTTGTATAATCATTATGGATAATTTGATCAAAACTACTTGCTTGCTGTACAGAAGAGTGTTTATAAGAAGTGTCTTTTTTGGGAAGTCCTAATACATCAAAATTAGGTTTTTCGGGAACTTCAGGCATGTTTTCATAATAAGAATCAGAAAATATAAAACGATTTTCTTTTTTAATTCCAGCCTTATCCGCTAAATCTTCTCCATTCATGAAAACACCTCCCTTTATTCTTCTTTTTCTATTCTTTTATTTTTAAACATTATAACATGTTTTACTTAGAGATTAAATATTTTTTTATCTTTTTCAGATGATTTTATTTAAAAATAAAAGAATAAAGGAAAAAGGAAAATTTAGTTATTCTTTGATAACAAGTGTTCCAGGATAATAATGAGATAAAATTTGTAAACAAGAATATCCTGCTTCTGCCATTCCTTTTGCGCCATATTGGCTCATACCTACCCCATGACCATAACCACGAGTTGTAATGAGTATTTTCCCATCTTGAATTTCTATATCAAAGTCAGTAGAACGCAATCCTAATAAATTTCGAAATTGAACCCCTGTATAGCTTTGATTTCCTACACGAATACTAGAAATTCGACCGCTTTCATTTCTAGAAAGAACCTCAATCGTCAAAGGTTCCTGAAAATGAATACCAAAAATTTGAAAAACAGTAGATAAATCTTTTTCAATCGTCCTTTGATAAGTACCGGCATATTGATCCCAAACACTATCTACACTTTTCAAATAAGGAATAGAGTTTCCCCAAACATGAGAAGCATCCTCTGTTTTACCATTACTAGTAGAATGATAAACGGCCTCAATATAATCCCCCTGATATTGAACTGTCATTCCATCCGTTTCTAAAACTGCTTCTTTAATTTTATGATAGTAAAAATCATAATCCTTTCCCCAAATAGACCGAAGATAAGATTCATCTTTATATCCCTGAGTAAAAATATCATCAGTTAAAATGTCACCACTCTTTAATTTCTTCATAGCATAAGTTCTAGAAACAATTGCTTGCGCTTTTAATGCTTCCATTGGAAAAGAAGCAGGCATTTCTGATGCAACTACCCCAATTAAATAATCGCTCATCGACAAAGTTAAAACCGTACCATTACTTCGATAAATAGATATTTTTTCTTTACTAAGTTCTGGGGGGTCTTGATATTCCTGTTGTTCTTGATTTTCTTGATTGAATGAATGAGAATAATCAGTAGAACTAGAAGAAGTAGATAAATAATCATCCTCTAGTTTTGCTTCATTTTTAGAGTCTTCCATAGGAACCATATTTAGGTTTTTCCTTGAAGAATCTTCCTTACTTATCACTTTTTCTTCCTCTTGTTTTTGAATAGATTCCTTCATTTTTTCTAAAGAATGATCTTTCAAAACCACAGTACTAGAATCATTTGATGTTTCTATTTTCTTAGACGTATTCGAAAAAACAGAGGCATTCAGATTTATAGGATTCATAATTTCTGAATTAACATAGAGATAATTCATTTGTCCCTTGGGATTTGGACTAGAAAAAAGAAGAAGAGTACCTAAAGCTACTCCTCCAAATAATAACAGAATTTGATTTCCATTCCATATAATTTTTTTTCTTCGAATATAATCATCGACCATCTCTTTCATACTCTTTCCACTCTTCCGTTTATAAAAATCTAATGAAAATTCTACATCGTAACTCAGATGAAGAACAAGTACTTCATTTCTACCTTGTTTTCTAATTTCATAATTTGTTATCAATTAAATCACCAGTTTTAGTATTCCCAATGAAAATAGAAATATGAAAAATTCATTTCTAAATATGGAGCGGATTAAAATCAATATCAATTTTTACTTTAGAATTTGATTGATAGTGCTCTATTAAAGAATGTAAAGTGGGATATAAATCCAAATCTTTTTTATATTTAATAATTAATTGAAAACGATAAATATTATTAACCCGAAAAACACTAGCGATGGATGGTCCTAAAACGATGGAATTATTTAGGTTTTTCTTTAAATAGTCTCCTACTTTTACACTCTCCTTACTTGCTAATTCATAGTCACTACTTAACACTTTAATAGATGTCAAATAATAGTAAGGAGGATATCCAAGTTCATGTCTAATTTCCATTTCCTTAGTGTAAAAGGATAGATAATCATGTGTTTTAGCAAATTGAATCGCATAATGATCCTTATTATAGGTTTGAATTAAGACTTTTCCTTCCTTCTTACCACGCCCACTACGTCCAGCCACTTGACTTAATAGTTGAAATGTATTCTCGCTACTACGAAAGTCTGGGATATTTAAAGAAGTATCTGCTTGAATGACTCCTACTAAAGTTACCTCCTCAAAATCAAGACCTTTCGCAATCATTTGTGTTCCAAGAAGAATATCATACTCATGATTTTTAAAAGCAGTAATCATTCTTTCATGAGAACCTTTTCTACTGGTAGTATCTAAATCCATTCTTAAAACTTTAGCATTCGGAAAATAATAATTGAGTTCTTCCTCAATCCTCTCAGTACCAATCCCTAGCCGATGGATTGCTTCTTCCTTACAGGATGGGCAAACAGGAGAAAGTTTCGTTGCATATCCACAATAGTGACACCTAAGCATCCCACTACTTTTATGATAAGTCAAAGTAATATCACAATTTGGACATTTTTCTACATGACCACAGTTTTGGCAAGAAACAAAAGATGCATATCCTCTACGATTTAACAACAAAATAATTTGTTCATCTCTCTCTAGGCACAATGTAATTCCTTTTAATAAAGAATTAGAAAAATGTTTACCATTTACTTGTTCTAAATTTAAGTCCACAATTTCTACCTTAGGAAGAGGGCGTTGATTGATACGCTCCTTCATTTCCAATAGTTGATATACACCCTTTTTTGCCCTTGCATAGCTTTCAAGTGTTGGTGTAGCACTTCCCAAAATTAAGGGACAAGAGTGATATTCGCTTCTCCACTTGGCAACATCAATCGCACTATATTTAGGAGTAGATTCTTGCTTATAACTAGAGGTGTGTTCTTCATCAATAATAATCATTCCTAAATTTTCAAGTGGTGCAAAAATAGCACTTCTCGCACCAATGACAATTTTTACCTCATGACGAGAGATTTTTCTCCACTCATCATACTTTTCACCACTACTCAGTCTACTATGAAGAATGGCAATACTAGATGAAAATCTACTTTTAAATCTAGATACAATCTGTTCTGTCAAAGAAATTTCTGGCACTAGCACAATACTAGACTTTCCTTCTTTTAACATATTTTCAATTAATTCCATATAGACTTCTGTTTTCCCACTTCCAGTAACTCCATGTAATAAAAAAGTCTGATTCACATCTTTTTTAGAAAGAATTTCCTCTACTACTTGTTCTTGAATCTTTGTAAGTGGATACTTTTCCTTAAATTCAAAATCTTGCTTTAAACGATATGATTCTTCCTGTTCTAAAACTAAAATGCCCTTATTTAATAATGTCTTAACACTACTAGCTGAAATCTGATTCAAATTACTTTTTAATACTCTACCTTCTCTCTTTACCACATCAATAATCTTCTTTTGAGAGGAATTGAGACGCAACTTTTCAAATTTCATCGAAGACAAAGATATATATGATTCCATCTTTTTAGAAACATGTGCTCCTTTTTTTGCCTTTAAAGCAACTGGCAACATAACCTGATAAGAAGAAATTAAAGTAGAAAGTGTCGTCTTACTAATTTCTCTACCAAGACTTAATAACTCCTGATTCAAGATTACTTCTTCATCAATTACTTCTAGAATCTCTTTTAATTTTTCATGTGTATAAATATCTTCATCCTCCTCTTTTACGGTAAGAACAAAGCCCTCTAATTTTTGTGCACCAAAAGGAACTAAAACACGGATTCCAACTTTTATTTTTTCCTCTAATAACGGAGGAACCAAATAATCAAAGGTTTTATCTATACTTCTACTAGATAACTCCACTAATACTTGTACAATCACTAAAATTCCTCCTTTTTTATATGATACAACAAAAACTACTTCTCTTGCATCTTAGAAATTGCCTTCATAACTCCTAGCTTTCCATAAGAATAAGTAAGTCCACCTTGCATATAAGCAATATAAGGAGGACGAATTGGTCCATCACAAGATAGTTCAATCGATGACCCTTGCGTAAAAGATCCAGATGCCATAATCACTTGATCTTCATATCCTGGCATATCCCAAGCTTCAGGAATGGCATTCGAATCAATCGGAGATGCCATCTGAATTCCCTGACAATAGGAAATTAAATCCTGTGGATTACCAAAAATAATACTTTGAACAATATCTGCTCTTTCTTCACCCCACTTTGGCTCTACTTGATAATGAAGTTGTTCCATAGCATAGGAAGCAAGAACTGCCGTTTTTAAACTAGAAGCAACGACACTCGGTGCAAAAAATAATCCCTGTAAAAACTGTTTCGTAATTCCAAGACTAGGGCCTACTTCTCTTCCCTCTCCAGGACAAGTAAGTCTTTCTCCTGCTAACTGAATCAAATCCTTTTTACCAGCAATATAGGCACCATTTGGAGCAATCCCACCACCTAAGTTTTTAATTAAAGAACCAACCATAACATGGGCCCCCACTTCCGTAGGCATTTTACTCTCCACAAACTCGCAATAACAATTATCTACCATAATGATAGTCTTCGGACTGACCTGTTTAATTTTTGAAATGATTCTTTCTAACTTTTGAATCCCTAAACTTTTTCTTGTAGAATATCCCTTAGATCTTTGAATTTCAACCATTTTTACTGACTTTTCCTTTAAATAAGACACAATTTTCTCATCATCAAAATCATCATTTACTAAATCAATTTCATCATATAAAACACCAAAACTCCTTAAACTACTTGTATTTTCTTTAATTCCAATCACTTCATGTAACGTATCATAAGGAGTTCCAGAAATACTAAGTAATAAATCTCCTGGTCTTAGATAAGCAAAAAGAGCAACAGTTAAGGCATGTGTTCCTGAAATAAATTGGCTTCTCACCAAACAATCTTCTGCACCTAGTACCTCTGCAAACACTTTTTCTGTGGTATCTCTTCCAATATCTCCATAACCATAACCCGTTGTCATATTGAAATGAACTTCACTAATTTGATATTTATGAAAAGCATTTAATACTTTAAGACTGTTCTTATCCGCATTTTTGTCAATTTTTTTAAAAACTTTTTCTAATTTTTGTTCACATTTTTGAACAAATATAGCAGTTTCTTGATTAATTCCTAACTCTTGATACATCATTTATTGCCTCTTTTCTCCTTTTTCTTTTAATTTCTTTATATAAAATCTTAATTCTAGAAGTTTCATCTGTCATATCAAGATGTGTCTCCACAATAGATGCATCCTTTTCATAATAAGAATAAATAGCAATTTTTTCACTCTTACTTTGAAATAATTTCCTTCTAGACTGCATCCACTCATATTGATGGGGAGTAACTTCTGGTGGAAGATAAATAACAGTATATTCTTTGGAATCTTGAATTGACAAATAACCTAACACAGCAATCGCACGACACCAATTATATCCATTATAATTACCTTCAGCAACACCAACGTCTTGAAACGTAAGGGAAATCCCATTCATATCACAAAAAAATTTTACACACTTTCCATGGCAATCAAATTCTTCATTAATATTTTGATAATAATCATGAAGATCATCTGTTACCTCATCTACTACAATTGTCATTGACTCCTGCATTTAGAATCACCTCCTATATTTCATTTTTAAAGGATTAGGAACATGTGTTAATTCATAGGCAAAACGACCAATTACCTTTTCGTTAGAAGTTCCTAATAAGACAGAATCAAATTTATCAACAATTCCTCGCTCATCGACAATCACTCCTGAAAATTTACTTTGCTTCCACTCCTCTTTTTTCTCTATAACCTGAATCCTTTGTTGATAATTTAATTGATAAAATGCATAAGCACATACTGAAAAAGCATCTGAAAAAATAGCAATATGCCCTAACTTCGCAATCGGTTCTGCCCAATACTGCCCACCAATATAAGGAAGTGAAATAGGAATATTATATTTGTGGCAAAATTCACGAAACAAATCCCCATGGTTTGAAGTATAGGAAACTTCATCATAACTACTAATATCCAAAATATCTCGATTTGGTATAACTTCTACTCTAACCATTTGATTTCCCCCCTAAATAGAGATTATACTATGCCCCCATCTACACGAATGATACTATTATTAATATAAGATGCCTCACTCGATGCAACAAAACAAACAACGGATGCAATTTCTTCTGGTAAAGCAAAACGCTTTAATAAACATTTTTCCTTTTCTACTTGATAAATATCTGGATTCATTTCTAAAACACTTTCTGTATCTACCCAACCAGGCGCAACACTATTTACTCTTAAAGTAGGTGCATACTGAAGTGAAAAATTACGCATTATCGAAAGAATTCCAGCTTTAGAAGCATCATAGTCTAGAGACCAGACGTTATTCGTATCAATTCCATTCGTAGAAGCAATAAAAATAATATTTCCTGATTCATTAGAAATCATATGCTCTGCAACATATTTAGTCATCAAAAATGTTCCAATTAAGTTAACATCCAAAACCTCTAGAAACTCACTTCTTGTTTTTTCTGCAATATAACTATCCCTTGAAATTGCAGCATTATTTACTAACACATCAATTCTTTTAAAATGAGAAATTACTTCATTCACCATTCTTTTTACATCCTCTTCTTTAGAGATATCCCCCTGAACTAGAAGAGTTGGAACATGGTACTCTTCTTCTATCAATTTTTGAACCTCTAAAGCTCGTTTTCTTTCTTTATGAAAATGAATAACAACAGAAGCATGACAAGAAGCAAATTTTTTTATACAAGCTTCTCCAATTCCTCTAGAACTCCCAGTAACCCAAACTACTTTTCCTTGATAATCATACATTCCATTTACCTCCTTTTCATAATACCTTCCATAATCACATCCTTATCTACAAAGAATATATTTTCAATATAAAACTTTTGACGAGAATTAAAAAAATACCTCGATAAATAAATCCGATTGAGCCGATAATCAATTCCCTGCTTTTTTAAATAAGAACAAGTAAATGTTTTACATCCCAGATTCTTAATTTTGCATCCATAAGGTACATTTAAATGTTCACAATCTCTTTTATGAAGATAACTATAACAACATCCATTATCATAAGTATCTTTCTTTTTCCCATTTTCTATCATATGGCATCTTTTTTTACAAATATTATTTGAGAAACCACAAATATTTTTATCTCTAAATTCCTGATCTAAATAATCACAAAGAATATCATATAGATAACTATATCTTTCCTCCCCATCTTCTTTTTCTAAGATTTGATCGATTACTTTCATTTTTTCTTCAATGCCTGCCTCATTCATTTTCTCTAAATATCGTTTTGTCTTATTATAAATAGATTGATCCTTCCGACTTCGAATCTTATTCACCTTTAAATCCATGACTGCCATATTACACCTCTTAAAATGTATCACTATTATATCACGAAATTCCATAGTTGTTGTATAATAATCATAAAGGAAGCGTGATTTTATGGAAAAAATTAAAAAACTTAAGGCATTAATCGATGACAGTAATCAGGTTGTCTTTTTTGGAGGAGCAGGTGTGTCTACTGAAAGTGGTATTCCCGATTTTAGAAGTCAAGATGGACTTTATCATATGAAATATGATTATCCCCCTGAAGAGATTCTAAGCCATACATTCTTTGAAGAAAAGCCAAAAGAATTTTTTAAGTTTTATAAGGATAAGTTAAATTGTTTAGAGGTAAAACCTAATATTTGTCATCATTCCTTAAAGAAACTAGAAGAAAAAGGAAAGCTAAAAGCCATTATCACCCAAAATATCGATGGGCTTCATACAAAAGCTGGTTCTAAAAAAGTACTGGAACTCCATGGAAGTATTTATAGAAATACATGCAGAAATTGTAAAAAAAAGTATGGACCTGAATCTATTTTTAACGAAAACACAGAAATTCCTACTTGTAGTTGTGGTGGAATCATCAAGCCAGATGTTGTTTTATATGAAGAACCATTAGACGAAGAAACGATTCATGAAACAATAAATGTACTAAAAAATGCTGATTTATTAATCATTGCAGGTACTTCCTTAACTGTTTATCCTGCCAGTAGCTTTATCCACTATTTTGGTGGAAAAAACTTAGTGATTATCAATCGAGATGAAACTAGTTTTGATTCAAGCGCTACACTCGTCATCCATGACTCTCTAGGAAACGTATTTAAAAACTTAAATATTTAAAAGAAAGACTCCCACTAATATTAGAGGAAGCCTTTTAATTTTCTGGACTTTCGATTTCTCTTTTCCAAGACCAGTGTTCAATATCTTTCATAGACTCTTTCCAAGACCAATTTCTAATCTCTTCTAAGTCTTCACCGTGTTCATAAATATATTGCTTATGTTCTACTAATTTATCTTTACACCATTGCATTAAAGCACCACCACGATTACCAAGCGTTGGTAAATATTTTAAGGCATCCATCACCAAATGGAATCTATCTAAGTGGTTTTGAACCCTCATATCAAATGGAGTAGTAATCGTTCCCTCTTCTTGATATCCATGTACATGGAGATGATTATTCGTTCGTTTATAAGCAATCTGATGAATCAAAGAAGGATAGCCATGAAATGCAAAAATAATTGGTTTATCTTTTGTAAATAAAGCATCATACTCAGAATCAGATAATCCATGAGGATGTTCATGATTAGACTGTAATCTCATTAAATCAACAACATTGATTACACGAATCTTCAGTTCTGGGAACCACTTTCTAAGAATGGATACGGCAGCAAGAGTTTCTAGGGTTGGCGTATCTCCACAACAAGCCATTACAATATCTGGTTCGTGATTTTTATCGTTACTTGCCCAAGACCAAATACCAATTCCCTCTGTACAATGCTTGACTGCTTGCTCCATGGTTAACCATTGTGGACGTGGATGCTTGCTTGCAATAATCACATTCACATAATTCTTACTCTTGATACAGTGATCAAAACAAGAAAGTAAACAATTTGCATCAGGAGGCAAATACATTCTAGAAATATCTGCCTTCTTAGTCGCAATGTGATTCAAAAATCCAGGATCTTGATGAGTATATCCATTGTGATCCTGCTGCCAAATATGAGAAGTCAGAATATAATTTAAAGAAGAAATATCTCGTCTCCAAGAAAGCTCCTTAGAAACTTTGAGCCACTTTGCATGTTGACTTACCATAGAATCAATAATTCTCGCAAATGCTTCATAACTATGAATAAAACCATGTCGACCTGTCAACAAATAACCTTCTAAAGCACCTTCACAAAAATGTTCAGATAAATATGAATCAATGACCCTACCAGAAGAAGATAAAAATTCATCACTTCCAAATCGTTCTACATTCCACTGCCTCGAAGTCTTTTCAAAAACATAATTTAAACGATTAGACAGTGCCTCATCTGGACCAAAAATACGAAAATTTTTACTACTTTCATTATCATCAATAACATCACGAATATATTTTCCAAGTTCCATCATATCTTGTGCAACGGTCTCTCCTGGATAAGAAACGGAAACTGCATAATCTCTAAAATCTGGTAAACGTAATTCTTTTAACAGCAATCCTCCATTTGTATGAGGATTCGCTCCCATACGGGACTCCTTTTTAGGAAGGAAAGATTTAATGTCATCACGAACTTTACCTTGTTCATCAAATAATTCTTCAGGATGATAACTCTTTAACCAATCCTCTAGTAATTTGATATTTTCTGGATGATTGCCATCGATTGGAATCGGTACTTGATGGGCACGAAAACTATTTTCAATCATCTTACCTGCTACTTCTCTTGGTCCAGTCCATCCCTTTGGTGTTTCTAAAATAATCATTGGCCACTTAGGACGAAAATCAATTTTAGTCTGATGAGCAATTCTTTTAATTTCTTTAATTTCTTCAATTACCATATCAAGTGTTTCAGCCATCTTTTGATGTAAAACTTTTGGATCATCCCCAGATACAGTAAATGGTCTCCAACCACAACCTTCAAAAAATTGAATTCTTTCATCCTTTGTAATTCTAGAAAATACAGTTGGATTTGCAATTTTATAGCCATTTAAATGAAGAATGGGTAATACGACTCCATCAAGCCTAGGATTTAAAAATTTATTTAAATGCCAAGAAGTCGCAAGAGGACCCGTTTCTGCTTCCCCATCCCCTACAACACAAGCAGCAATTAATTCTTCATTATCTAAAACAGCTCCATAGGCATGAGAAAGACTATATCCAAGTTCTCCGCCCTCATTAATGGAACCTGGTGTTTCAGGTGCTACATGTGAAGAAATTCCGCCTGGAAAACTAAATTGTTTAAATAATTTCTGAAGCCCTTCCTCATCTTCTGTAATTTGTGGATAAATTTCACTATAGGTTCCTTCTAAATAAACATTAGAAACCATCGCCTGTCCACCATGTCCTGGTCCAGAAATATAAATCATGTTAAGATCATATTTCTTAATCACGCGGTTTAAATGAGTATATATAAAATTCTGCCCTGGCGCTGTTCCCCAATGACCTACAATATTTTTCTTTAAATCTTCCTTCACCAATGGTCTTCTTAATAATGGATTATCTCGTAAATAAAGTTGTCCAGCTGATAAATAGTTCACTGCACGGAAATAACGATCTATAGTTTCTAATTCTTTATCACTTAAAATTCCCTTTTCTTCTTTCATGATTCTCTCCTTTTATTCTAATTAAATTATATAATAATTACAAAAAAAACTCAATTACTTCTGTCAAAGAATTTGAAAATTCAAATGAAATATGAAATATTACCAATGAATAAAATAAAAGAGACTTAAGATATAATGATACCATCTATCTAGTGTCTCAAATATTGTGTAGTTTACTACAAAATTACACGAAGAATATAAATTACATCATGGAAAACTAAAATTTTCCTTTTTTATTAATCAAATGGTTCATCTTGACTCAAAACTTCATAAGGATGTATACTTCGATATTTCTTCCTCTCCTCTACATCCATTTCCATAATCTCTTTAGCAATATCCATATGAAGAATTCCATTTAAATGGTCATATTCATGAGAAAAAACAGTGGAAATAAATCCTTCTAAAACTTCTCTTGTCTTTGTTCCATCCTCTTTAAAATATTCTACTTCCATTTTATAAGGACGTTCGACTACTCCTGCATAGTCCACACAACTCGCACATGCTTCTAAATATCTAGTGCGACCTTTTCTACTGATAATAACTGGATTTATAAATACTCTTTTCTCATTATAGCTCAAATCTCCATACTTATCTTCATCCAAAGTAGTATTCCTTAAATAGATAATTCTTTTAGGAATTCCAATTTGTACAGCAGCCATTGCAAAGACTTCGTTATGTGTACAGAAGTATTCCAACTTTTTAATATCTTCTAAATAAGAAGTATCATTAAAATCCACTTCTTTAGATACTTGTCTTAAAAATGACTCGTTATCTTCAATTGTAATTCTTTCTATTTCCTCCATATTTAAACACCAACACTCATCGTTTCAGGGAGTGTAGAACCACCATCGATTACGATTCCTTGTCCTGTGATATAGGAAGATTCATCACTTGCTAGAAATGCTGCAAGTTCCCCTAACTCTTCAATCGTTCCTAGTCTCTTCATAGGAATTCCAGCAGCAATTCCTCTAATTACCTCTTCTGGATTCGATGCATTCGTATCCTTAGCAATTCCATCAACCATTGGTGTATGAATATATCCAGGCATAATGGCATTTACTCGAATATTATTAGATACCAGTTCTACTGCTAAACATTTGGTAAATCCAATGAGTGCTGCCTTTGTCGTCGCATAAGCAACCTCTCCACTATCTGCAACCATTGGTCCTGTAACACTAGATAAATTAACAATAGACGAAGAAGAATTCTTTTTCATATAAGGAACTACAGATTTTGTTACATTCCAAGTTCCCTTAATATTAATATCGAAATGAAAATCTCTCATTTCATCCGTCATATTTTCAAATGTTTCAAGTTTCGCAACTCCTGCATTATTTACTAAAATATCAATATGCCCATAAGTTTCATACACTTTGTCACAAATAGATTGAACTTTATCATGATCACGAATATCTACTAAATACCCTTCTACTTTCTGATTTGGATACTCCTTGTGCAATGCTTCCAAAGTTTGATTTAATTCTTCTGAATAATCTAAAATAATAACATTCGCCATATGTCGTAAAAATACCTTTACAATTCCTAGTCCATTTCCCATGGCTCCCCCTGTTATAATGGCAACACGTCCTTCTAATTTTTCCATACAAATCTCCTCTCATTTTGTTTATTATAGTATATCATATTAAAGAAATGAAAAAAAACTAAAAAAAGTTAAAAATATATACTTTTCAAAAATTTAAATAGAAATTGAATTTGAATTTTGAATTTTCATTAGAAGATTTCAAAGAATTCATCCTATTTTTTCTATTAAAAATCTATTTTTGCCCATTTTACAAGCCATTTTTCTTTTGTTATAGTGAGATTGTATTTGATCAAATGCACCTTAAAATTTTAGCAAATAGGAGGTTTTGGAATGGTTCAAAACAAAAGATTATATCAAGAATTATTAGAAAACAAAAAAGTATTACCTGGAATTATGGATCCAGTATTTAAAAGAATTATGACACATCATAAGGAATATTTAGGATTTATTCTAGAAAGGTTTATGCCCATAACAAAAGAGGAAATTGAAAAGGAAGGACAATTTCAAAATGTAGAATTACCATCTCATCATATGTCCCTAAAAACAGGAAGAATGGATTTATTTTTAAAAGTTAAAAATTATTCTATAAATTTAGAAGCAAACAGTAAAATTGATCAAGCATTATT